>JAFMRP010000900.1 GCA_017354095.1 Ktedonobacteraceae bacterium | reverse complement strand
GATATCGCGCTCCAACGCCGCAGAGTGCAGGATGCGGAGCAAATCCACAGTCTCTTCGGGCAGGCCCAGCAGAATATTTTCCTTCAAGGAGAGACTGAACAGGCGCGACACCTGGGGCGTGTAGGCACTGCGCGGCGGGACAAAGAACGCCGCCGCATCTTCCACCGGCTGCCCATTCCAGCGGATCTCGCCGCTATCCTTTGGCAGCAGGCCCAGCAACACACGCAAGAGCGTCGTCTTACCAGAGCCGATACGCCCGGTAATCACCGTACACGAGCCGCGTTGCAGCCGCAGGTTGATGCCTTCTATTCCACTCTCCGTACCGGGATAGCGATAGGAAAGGTTCCGCGCCTCAAGCGAATGCAGCGTATGCTGCTCCTCGCACGTGGTAGAGGGCAGAGGTGGGAGATCACCTTTCAGATAGGTTGGGTTATGCCGCACCAGATCCCTATCGGGAGTGCCCTGCAGCAAGGCACGCAAGCGCTGAAAAGAGACACCAGTCTGAATATAGCGGGCGAATACGATGCCTGTGCTCGAGATGACAGCCGTAAGCCAGTCAAGGTAGAACACGAACAAGGTAAAGTCGCCCACGCTGAAGTCTTTGTGCTGAAGGGCCTGTGCAGCCAGCAGGAGAAGTAAGCCGATACCGAAGTCCGCTGCATTGCTCGAAAGGGCATTGAGCAGTTGCGTGAGCACTTTGTCGCGTAAGGCGGCCCGGCGCCGGGCCTCGCTCAAGCGCCGGAAATGTTGTACGATGCGCTCCTCGGCACGGGCGATCTTGATCATCTGTACAGCGCCGAACACCTCACCCAGCAGGCCGGTCGTATCGGCGATAGCTCCTTGACTGGCGGAACGATAGTCGCGCACACGCCGACGCAGAAAATTGATCACGCTCAGCACCGCTAGAAATGGGATAAACACGGAGAGGGTGATAAGCGGCGAGATGCGCAGCAGTATAATCAGGGCCGCAACGAGCACCAGGATCTGTCCAATTGGATCGAAGAGCCAGGCGACAAAGCCGCCAACTTCTACTACATCATCGCGCAGCCGGCTGACGGCCTCACCGGTTGAAGCTGGCAGAGATCGGGCTCCTGGCCGCCGCAGGATACTTGCGAACAGGTTACGGCGCAGCAGCGCCTCAACCGTTCTAAAGAGCGTTGTCTCGGCAGTGATACCACACAAGAAGATCAGCGCACGCGCTAGCTCTATGCCAACCAGCAGCGCGACCAGGCCCCAGAGGTTCAATGCGGCTGGAGCGTTATGACTCAGGCCATCGAAGATCTGGCGCACGATCAGGCCAGGGAACAGCGGAAAGAAGTAGAATAAGATGCCATTGAGTGAGCCGCTGAAGAAGAAAAGCGGTGCCCGGTAACGCGCAAGGTGCCAGGCATCACGCAGGGTGCTCATATATTTGTGTCCTTTCCCTGAGTCGCTATCTGTGGCTCAGGCTCAACGCCATTGTCATCGTTGTCGGCCTCCAGACCTACACGCAACAGCTGCGCAAAGCGTGAAGCTGGATCATGTGCCAGGATCGCCCGCTCGCCGTATTCACGGCATTCACCGTTCTCCAGGATCATAATGGTATTGGCACGTTGGACAGTAGCCAGGCGATGCGCAATGATAATAGCGGTGCGGCCAACCAGCAGGGTATCGATAGCCTGCTCCAGGCGATGCTCTGTAGCGGGATCAAGGCGCGAAGAGGCCTCATCCAGAATCACCAGATCGGGGTCGCGCAAAAAGACACGCGCGAAGGCGAGCAGCTGCGCCTCACCAGCTGAGAGACCAGTTCCACCGGGAGCCAGTGGGGTATCCAGCCCTTGCGGCAGTCTGGTATACCACTCTTCCAGGCCCAGCAGTTGCAGTGCTCGAACAATTTTTGCATCCAGGATGGTGGGATCAAAAAGGGTCAGGTTATCGCGCACAGTGGCATCCAGCACATGTACATCCTGGGTCACCATGCCGATACGTGGGCGTACGTCGTCGAAACGGGTTGTGCGCAGGTCTATGCCACCCAGATAGACGGTTCCTTCTATGGGATCACACAGGCGCGTCACCAGCCTGGTAACAGTGCTCTTGCCGCTACCAGTACGTCCCAGAAGCCCCAGCACTTCACCGGGACGCAGAGAGAATGAGATATGGCACAGCACCGGCACGTCTTCTGTATAGCTAAATGAGACATCGTGAAAGACCAGTGCGAGTGGTCCTGGCGGCAATTCCACGCCCGGCCCATCTGCGATGGTGCTGCGCTCGTCCAGCAGTTTGAAGATGCGAATAACGCTCCCCGACACCTGCTGCATCTCGCCCATCTGCCTGATGATCTGCTCGACGGGGGTGCGCAGCAGATTGCTGTAGCTGAAAAGCAGGTAGACGGTACCGATGGAGATGGCTCCAATGCTGAAGAGGTAGACGCCCATGAGCAGCGCGATGCCGTTGGCCAGTGCGAAGACCACCATGGTGGGAGCGCCAAAGGACAGGAAGTTCACCTGCGAGGCCCGGCGAAAGCGGCGCAGGAGATTGCGCGAGTGGACAGCTAATCCATGCAGCATATAGGCAACGGCACCGCTGGAGCGCACATCCTCGGTACCCGCCAGGCGCTCTTCGAGGAAGCCAAATAGAGCGGCGCTGGCCTCACGTTCGCGCTCCCAGAGTGAGCCGGCGATGTTGCGCAAGCGCAACAGAACAACAAGCGCCACCAGTACCAACGCCGTCAACATCACGCCAACACGCCAGTCTATACGAAAGAGCATGATCAGCACGCCCAGTGCCAGGAGCACATTGCCCACCAGGGAGATCATGAAGCGCGAGAAAAAATTGTTGAGCGTCGTCACGTCGCCATCGACGCGCTCAATCAGCTCTCCAGGCGTATGGACAGTATGGAAATCCAGGTCGAGGCGCAGGCAGTGCAGCATCAGGTCAGTGCGCAGCTTGTTGGTGGCCAGTAAGCTGAGATTTTCGGCCACGAACGTTTCGATGAGGGCCACAACTTGCTTGAGGAGCGCGACACCCAGGAAGAGCAGCGCGACGATCAGAAGGGACTGGATGGGCTCGCCACTGCTCACACCGTCGATAAAGCGGCTTAAGAGCAGCGGATTGAGCAGGGAGAGCACAAGGCCGCCAAACAGAAGGAAAACCAGGCCTCCCAGCCACCACCCATATGGCAACAGGTAAGTTTTTAATAGTTTCTGATAGTGC
>JAFMRP010000899.1 GCA_017354095.1 Ktedonobacteraceae bacterium | reverse complement strand
CAGGCTGGGCGCGGTGCCAACGATGCTGATGGCGATGCTGCAGCATCCCGAATTTAGCAGCTTTGATCTCTCCTCGCTGCGCTCGGTCGTCAGTGGGGGCGCGCCTGTCCCGGTACACTTAATGGAGCAGGTGAAACAGCGGACCGGCGCCGATGTAGCGATCGTCTTTGGGCAGACCGAGGCCAGCGCGGCGATCACGCTGACGTGCGAGACGGATAGTTTTGAGCTAAAGTCTTCGACGGTGGGGGTGCCGCTGGCCGGTGTTGATGTGAAGGTGATTGATCCGGGCACGGGCGAGATTGTGCCGTGCGGTGAGCGTGGTGAATTGTGCTGCCGGGGCTTCCTGGTTATGCGGGGCTATTATAAGATGCCAGAGAGAACAGCGGAGGCGATTGATAGTGAGGGCTGGCTGCACAGCGGCGACCTGGCGACGATGGACGAGCATGGCTATGTGCAGATTGTCGGGCGGCTGAAGGAGATGGTTATTCGCGGTGGGGAGAACATCTTTCCACGTGAGATTGAGGAGTTTCTGGTGCGCCATCCCAAGGTAGCCGATGCGTATGTGCTGGGCGTGCCGGACGCGTTCTTTGGCGAGGAGCTGCTGGCGGTTGTGCGCGTGAAGGATGGGGAGACGCTGAGCGAGCGGGAGTTGCGGGATGATTGCAGGGGGAAGATCAGTCACCAGAAGATTCCGCGCTATGTCCAGTTTGTGACAGAGTATCCGATGACGGCCAGCGGCAAGGTGCAGAAATTTGTGCTGCGCGAGCGTGCGATACGAGAGCTGGGCCTGGAGGGGGTAGCGAGTGGAGTGAGGGGATAGAGGCGGGGTGCGGGTGGCCGGCTGGTCCGGGCACCCGCGAGGACCAGGACCAGGGCTTGCTGAACGGCCATTTGTCGCCGGCCACCCACAAGGGGGATCACGAGGGCACGCGAGCCAGGCACCCGTGAGCCGGCCACCCGCAAGGGGTGGCCTTACATTTTGGGTGAGGGAGTTGTACATGCAAGCTTATATTTTTGATTGCATGTTGTACAGGTTCGCATAGACGCCATTTAATGCGAGTAGCTCTGCATGTGTGCCCTGCTCACTGATCCCGGTGTCAGATAACACCACGATTCGTTGGGCTTTGCGGATGGTTGACAAACGATGGGCAATAACAAGCGTTGTGCGATTGCTGGCCAGTTTTTCCAATGAATCCTGCACAGCCTTTTCACTTTCATTATCCAGCGCGCTCGTCGCTTCATCAAAAATGATCACAGGGGGATTTTTGAGGAAGACGCGCGCGATACTCAACCGCTGCTTCTGTCCGCCTGAGAGTCTTACGCCGCGCTGACCGATATCCGTATCATAGCCATCCGGTAACGCCATGATAAAATCATGCGCGTGCGCCTGTCTGGCCGCCTCAATGATTTCTTGCCGGCTGGCATCGCTCTTCCCATAGCGGATATTGTCCGCAACGGTCCCAGCAAACAAGTAGACATCTTGCTGGACAATGCCGATATTGCTTCGTAAGGAGCGCAAGGTCACCTCTCGGATATCCTGCCCATCCAGCAGGATATTACCTACATTGACTTCATAGAAACGCGGGATCAACGAGCAAAGCGTTGTTTTGCCGACGCCGGAAGATCCGACGAAGGCGACATATTCGCCGGCAGGTATCTCCAGCGAGAGATTCTGCACGACATACTGATGATCTTCTTTATACTTGAAGCTGACATCCTGAAACTCGATATCGCCTCGAACTCGTGTGAGATCACTCGCGTTTGGTGTGTCTTGCAAATCGGGTTCTATCTCCAGAATCTCCATAAAGCGCTGGAAGCCAGTGATACCCTCCTGATAGAGTTGGCCGAAGTTGATCAGTTTTTTAATGGGATCAACGAGAATGCCGACGCAGAGCAAATAGGTCAGCAGATCCGCCAGATCCAGGGCAGCGTGAACAATCGCAATACCGCCCAGAACTATGACAGCAATGGTCATGAGCTGGGCAAACGCTCCCAACCCGCCGAAAAAGTACGCCTCGCTTCTATAGCCATCGCTGCGGCTGGCGAGAAAACGGCGATTGGCGTAGGCAAATTTGCGCTTTTCGACCTCTTCATTGGTAAAGGATTGGACCACCCTGATACCCGCGAGCGTATCCTCAACCTGTGCATTGATATCCCCGATGCGATCCTTGCTGCTGCGTAACGCTTTATTCATCTTCTTATTGAAGTACCATGCGTACACAGTCATCAGAGGCAGGAGAAGAAAAAGCAGTAGGGTCAGCGCAAGATTGATCTTCGCGAGAATGATCAACGCACCAGTGACTGTCAAGAAGGTCACGATGATATCCTCAGGACCATGATGGTAGAGTTCGCTCAGCCAGAAGGTATCATCGGTAAGCCTGGTCATGAGCTGGCCCACTTTTTGATCGTCATAAAAGCCAAACGAGAGCTTTTGATACTGCTCGAAGAGTTCAGTGCGCATATCACTCTGCATCCTGGCTCCCATCATATGCCCCTGAAAGTCAATGAACATCGTACACAGGGTCTGGATCACCACCAGCGTCAGCATGAATGCGCCCAGCAAAGCAATGTCGCGTAGCTCATGCGGATCATGGCCTTCCAGGATGTTTTTGGTGATGTATTGCGCGCAAAGCGGCAGGAGCAGCGTGATCGCAGAGACGATGAGTGCGCAGGTTATATCCGCGAACAACAGGCCCATGTACGGTTTGTAGTATGACAGGAACTTTTGCCAGCGCGGCCGCGCGGGTGTGTTCGTGCTGAGTGCAGAGCCAGCTTTTGCCACGGGAAGATCATTCGCCGGGAATTGTGCCCCTGGCGCTTTCGTGGTCGAATCGGTTGAATACAAAGGGATGCTCCTCATGGTAGTGTTCAAACAATCACAGATCGCAAATGGCACAAACGCCTCACTCCGCATCCAAAGCAAACGAGCGGAGTCAATGAATGAGAATGTGCGCGACAGGGAACACCAGCACAAGAGGAAGTAAAGTGGAGGTAAGACGTAGCTTCTGGAGTTTGACAAGGAGGATACGTTTTCTCACAATTGAGGACAGTGGGACGCGAAAAGATGTCTCAGCGTCTATGTTCCCCTGGCATCCTCGATGTAGCTCCATCCCTTCATGCTGGATATCGATGTTGCGCGGCGTGCGCTTTTGCTCATCTCTTCACCTCCTTTCCGATATTTTCGGCGCGGAGA
>JAFMRP010000898.1 GCA_017354095.1 Ktedonobacteraceae bacterium | reverse complement strand
GGCATCGGCATGGATATTTTTCCCAAAAACTATGATGCCTCCGTCGTCGATGACTTCGTACGCGTCGACGACCGCACTTCATTCTACTGGGCACGACGCCTGGCACGCGAGGAAGGCATCCTCACCGGAGGCTCTGCTGGCACAGCCCTGGGGGCCGCGCTGACCTATGCACGCCATCTCACACCCAATGACGTCGTCGTCGTCCTGCTGCCCGATACCGGCCGTGGCTACCTGACCAAGCAGTTCAACGATGTCTGGATGCGTGAAAATGATCTGCTGCTCCCTGCCGAAAATGAGCAGCCAACCATGCACGATGTACTCACCTATCGCCGCGACCAATCGCGTAGCATGCCGCTGGTCGTCAGCGTGCGCGTCACCGATACGGTCGCTGACGCCGTCGAATTGCTGCGCCGCTACGGCATCAGCCAGACCCCGGTCATGGAGGGCGACCAGATGATCGGCAGCTTGACCGAAGATCTGCTGCTGCGACGCCTGGCCAGTGGTGAGCCGTTAACCGATAGCCAGGTAGGAGATGTACAGGGACCACCCTTCTCTACACTGGAGAGCGATGTTCCTGCCCGTGAGTCCTACACGCTCTTCTCTAGCGGCCAATCCGCCGTCGCTGTGATGAACCATGGTCTGCTCGAAGGCATCGTCACCAAAAGCGACCTGCTCGAATTCTGGGCTCACATGCGCGGCTCCCAGCAGGGGTAATCTATGTCAGCACAGGAACTTTTCCATCGTTTTCAACGGCGCATCGCCGCTGTCGGGGGGGAGAGTCACCTCGTCGCCGATCCACGCGAAGCCGCTAGCTTTATCACCACCCACGCAGCACTGGCCGAACGCGACCTGGTCATTCCTCCAGGCTTTGCTACACGCCAGCCCTGGTATGCTCTGCTCCCATTGTTAAGCGAGCAGGGCATCCGCCTGCGCGAAGCCACCAACCCCGCTAGCGTTGCCGATGCTCCCGCTGGCCTCTCCACCGCCGAACTGGCCATTGCTGAAACAGGATCTGTCATGCTGGCTGAAAACGCGTTGGAGAGCCGCGTAGTAAGCATGCTCACACTCACTCACTTCGTGTTGGTACGCGCCCGGGATCTCTTCCCCATGCTCGACACGGCCGGAGAACGCCTGCTCCAGTTGACGCGTCCCGGCCCCGATCAGCGCCGCTATATCTCGCTCGTCACCGGCCCCAGCCGCACCGCTGACATTGAGCGCACCCTGACCATCGGCGTACAGGGACCAAAGGCTATCTGTGTTCTTTTTGTGGAAAATGAGAAGGAGATCGCATGACCACAAACCAGCAGGGTCAGGCACCGATGCCGGAGACGCTGACTCCCGGCACGCCACACAACTCGTCTCACGAACACCAACCCTTCAAAGAGCGCCTGGAACACGCGCTGACCGATGATAATTTACAGCGTGCTCTCGGCCGCTTCGCGCCAGGCTGGCGTCAATCGCGTTCCGATGTCTTTGCACTCGAAGAGCAGGATTACGGCTCTGACTACAGCTTTGACACCCTGCGCCGGTCGCTGCGCGAGGCCAAGGATTACGCCATCAAGCACCAGGAAGAGTTGCTGACACAGTTCAAAGCCAACGCTCAAGCGGCAGGAGCTATCATCTACGAAGCTCGCACCTCTGAAGATGCCAATCGCTATATTTATGAACTCTGCCGGCGCAAAGGGATCGAACTGGTCGTTAAATCCAAGACAATGGTCAGCGAAGAGACAGAACTTAATACCTATCTTGCTGAACGTGACATCAAAGCCATCGAGACCGATCTGGGCGAATGGGTCGCGCAGCTTAATCACGAACGCCCCTCACACATGGTAATGCCCATCATCCACAAAACTCGCCAGCAGGTTGGCACTATCCTGGCTAATGCCGTAGGACGCGAAATCTCACGCGAAGACGTGGCCGAGCAGGTCGCGGTTATCCGTACCGAGCATCGCAAATCCTTTCTCGCCGCCGGTATGGGCATCAGCGGCGCCAACGCCTTGATCGCTGAGGGCGGTACAGTGATGATGACGACGAACGAAGGCAACGGCCGCCTGGTGACCTCACTTCCCCCTGTCCACGTCGTCATGGCCGGCTATGATAAGCTGATAGGCACATTTGCCGATGCTATGACGCAGCTTCGCCTGCTGGCTCGCAGCGCTACAGCCCAGGCCATTACCAGCTACAGTACCTTCATTACCGGCCCCGCGACTCCCGAAAAGGAGATGCATATTGTCCTGCTCGACAATGGACGCAGCGAAATGCGAGCTGATCCCCGTTTTAAAGATGCCCTGCGCTGTATCCGCTGCGCCGCCTGCGCTAATATCTGCCCTCCCTATCAGCAGGTCGGCGGCCATGCCTTCGGACACATCTATAGCGGCGCGATTGGCCTGGTTGTCACTCCGTTTCATCACGGGATCGAAGCCGGAGCAGGCCCCCAAAGCTTATGTGTAAGCTGCAATGCCTGCGAAACGGTCTGCCCGGTTGAGATTCCACTGCCCAGCCTCATCCTCGATGTGCGCAGCCGCACTATGGAGAAAAAAAACCTGCCCTGGATCAAAAAACTGATTTTTGGCACGTTAGCCCGCCCACGCCTCTTCGGCCTGCTGGCACGCCTTGGCAGCATCGCCCAACTCCCGGTCACACGCGGCAGCCAGTACGTGCGTGCGCACAACATGCGCCTCTTCAAGAAACTTCCCATAGCTGGATACGTCGCAGAACTGGCACGCTGGCGCAGCCTGCCCGCGTTCGCACCACGCCCCCTGCGTGATCGCATTCGAAGAAGCCCGGAGAGCCACAAGTCCCTCGCTCAAATTGCTACTCCTCCTCAAGAGGAGAGAGAAGAAGAGCAGCAGGGACTGAAGATTACCGTCTGCTACTTCGCAGGCTGCATGACGGATCGACTCTACCCCGAGATGGGTGAGGCCGTAATCAAAGTGTTGGAGACGGTTGGAGTGCGGGTCGTCTTCCCTTTTAAGCAGAACTGCTGCGGCCTGCCAGCGCTCAACTCCGGCGACCGGCGCGATGGAGTGGCGATGGCGAAACAGACAATCGCGACGCTCGAAGCAGCATTACGCCAGAACAACGCAGACTACATTCTCAGCGCTTCGACCAGTTGCGTTGTGACTATCGTGCAGGATTATATCCGGCTTTTTGAAGATCTCAAACTAGAGGGCTGGCTCAGACGCACACGCGC
>JAFMRP010000897.1 GCA_017354095.1 Ktedonobacteraceae bacterium | reverse complement strand
GGGGAGAGATATTTTGACAAATTTTGTGCTTACACTGCATGCATATAATCCATATCTTGTGATTGTGGCTGCCGCCGTCGTGGGGATATGGGGGCTCATCCTTTTCTTTATGAAGAAAGCGACCAGCAAGATCTGGTACTATGGCCTGTATATCACAGCTGGACTGGGCGCGCTCCAGGCACTACTTGGCATTATCCTGCTCGTTTTCGGCCTGAAGCCTGGCAAACCCAATGACGCGCTTTACTACCTGCACTATGTATACGGAACGATTGTCGCGCTGGGTATTCCCATTGGCGTTACCTACGCTACCGGTGGCAAAAATCCACGGCGCGACGTGCTGATCTTCAGTCTCGCCGCGGTGGTGGTTGCAGCTGCCGGTGTGCGCGCCCTGATGACCGGACCGAATAATTAAAGGTTAGGTGCTATGAGAGCTTCTTTTATCCATCTCGCTGATACACACCTGGGCTATGAGCAGTATGGAGTACGCGAACGCTTCAATGATTTTAGTCGCACCTTCTGGAATATCACTGATGAAGCAGTCAACCGGCACGTTGATTTTGTGGTGATCGCGGGAGATCTATTCAATAAAAGAGCTATTGACGCGCAAACGCTGCTGCACGCGATTGAGGGCCTGAGAGTGCTGAAAGAGCGTTCTATTCCGGTGATTGCGATCGAGGGTAATCATGATCGCAGCTACTACCGGGATGGTGTCTCCTGGCTGCAGTTTCTGTGCCACCAGGGCTACCTGTCACTGCTGGCCCCGGTGATGCGCGATGGCGCTCCAGTGCTCGATCCCTGGCAGCGCGAGAGCATGCAGGGCGCGTACGTTGACTTGCTGGGCGGCAGGCTGCGCGTCTATGGTCTGCCCTGGCAGGGAGCAGCCATTACGCGCAGTATCGAAGGTATGGCCCAGGCACTTTCAGAGAAACGATCCGAAGAGGACGAACAGGGAGTAGAATACCGCCTTCTGACGCTGCATACGGGCATTGATGGCCAGGTGCCGCGTATGCAGGGCCTGCCGACGATGGCGCAATTCTACACGCTGCATGAACATATCGATTACCTGGCCCTGGGCCACGTTCACAAACCCTACGAGTTTGATGGCTGGATCTATAACCCCGGCTCGACTGAGACCTGCTCCGCAGAAGAGACGCAGTGGGACGAGCGGGGTTATTATTATGTTGAAATCGATACCGACGAACCGGAGCGCATTATCGATCCGGATAAGAAAGCTCGCTGCCATCGAGCCGAGCATATCAGGAGCGAGCGCAGAACCTATGTGCGCCATGATCTGCGCGTGGATGGCCTGAATGAGCCAGACACGCTCTATGCCCGCCTGGAGGATTATTGCCGGCGCGAAGGGCCACGCCATCAAGATAGCAATAAGCCACCCCTGGTGCTGATCTCGCTGGTGGGTACACTGGGCTTTGACAGTGGCTCGCTCGACCAGGTACGCATGGAAGAGATTGTACGGCAGCACTTCCAGCCGCTCTATGTGCGTATCGATAATCATACAAGCGACCAGGACTATGTGCCAGCCGATGGCGATCTCGATGGACGCGACCGCTCACTCTGGCACGAGTTAGAACGACGTATCTTTGAGGATCTGGTGGCGCGCGATAATCGCTATCTGGCCGCCAAAGAGCAATGGAGCGTGGTGCTGGCCTCTCTCAAGCAAAAAGCCCTGGGCAAAGAGGAGCCAGAATCGATCGCGCAGTACTTGCGCGAGCAGCGCGACAAGCTGCTGGAAGTGATCTATCAGGGAGAATCGGGCAATACGATGTAACGTAGTGGGCTGATCTCCGCAAGGAAGCCTACAAGTGTAGATCTTCTGGAACGGGCCTTGTGGCTGTAGGGGCAGCCTATGAACTTTCACAATTTACGAGCGTCTACAAGCAACGCATGAAAACCCGTAGGCTGACCCCGTTGCCTGCTGACCCAATGGAATCCGGTGCAGCCACCCGCTTAAGATCTTTCAAATATATTCCGGTCTACGGGCGGCGAATGAAAACCCGTAGGCAAACCTCGTCACCTGCTGAACTCACTGAAATCCGGTGCAGTGACTCGCTTTAGCGAGAGCCCGTAGGCTCCCCACCAGACCCTACCAACCTGCCCTCGTTTTCCCCCTTTCTCCAATGCCCATATCCCCATTATTTTCCGAAATTTCATCACTCGGGTGACAGTAAAAGTGGTGCCAATGTGGCGCCCCGCCTCGCCACGAGATTTTATACCGTCCGACGATTTGCGTCATTTACTTTATTAAGATTCAATTACATAACCTCTAGTATATTGCGGGCCACAAGAATCACTCACCGCATAACGAGTTAGGAAGGGACCTCTGGCTATGATACTCGGCAAACAGCCACGTTTAAGCATTGTGCTACTTGCTTCGATACTGGCAATGCTGCTGATAATGTATGGCACGGGAACAGCGCGGGCGGATGACGTAGAGATAAAAGATCAGGCGTCCGTGTTAGACACAGCAAAGGTGCAGAGCGAAGCCACAAAGCTGTACAGGCCATTGATCATCTATACAGTGCCCTCTTTTCCTGATGGCGAGGCGAGCTATATTGGATTAGAAAACGCTTTCGACCAGGATGTGGAAAATCACCTGGATCAGTTAGGGTATACCGCAACGGATAAGGCTAACGGCATCGCCATTGGCATTGACGTGAAAGATAGATACATATCAATCAAAAGCGGTGATAACGTGCAATTATCCAATGATGATGCGAGCAAAAGCATAAAGACATTTGGTTCCAACCTGAATGGCAACAACTATACTGCCGCTCTGGTAAAGATGTTGCAGTTTCTGCAGCAGACCATTGCCGCCAATGAGAACGCGCGCACCTGGGATGGGGTGATGAACGCGCTCAAATGTTTAGGGATTGTCGCGCTGATAGCCGTAGTTGCCGTATTGAGCTACATTTTTAGGGGAAGCAGCGGTTATCGCTACAGGTCCAGCTACAGTTCTGGCTATCATTCCAGTAGTAGCAGCAGTAGTAGTAGTAGCAATAGTGGGGGATCAACAGGCGGGGGCGCTGGCGGGCACTTCTAGGATTGGGTATACTATTGAATTAGGTAACGGCGAGTTAGGTAACACCGGCAAGTATCGAGGAACATAACAGAAGAAGAGGACAAAAACAACAGTGTATACTCTGGCCTGGTCCGCCGCACGTGAGGCATATGTCTT
>JAFMRP010000012.1 GCA_017354095.1 Ktedonobacteraceae bacterium | reverse complement strand
CCCTCGCGCATGGGTACAGTTACCACGCGTTCTAGCTCTTTGTCTTCCTGGGCCAGCAGGCGCGCGGGTGCGTCAAAGGGTAGGGCGATGTAGTGGAAACCAGCTTCCTTGATTTTGTCGAATCCGGAGCGGTTTAGCTCGTCCCAGCCGCCGGTCACATACAACCCGGTGATGGTACGCTCATTGATGGACCTGGCTGACTCCGTCTCCTCTTTTAGCACTTCAAGCGTCTCCTCTTCACCATCCCAGGTATAAAGCAGGCCATCGGCTCCCGCCTTTAGCATTGCCTCTGCGCCACCGCTGCTTACCTGCGTAAATGCCGTTACCAGTGCGGCGGCATGCGCTTTGGACTCTGACTGGCTTTTGCCAAGAAATCCCATCCCACCACCACTGTGTGTGCGACGAGCCTGAGTGAACAGATCTTGTAACTTGGCCATAGGTGATTGTTTCTCCTTGTCGTATAAAGCAAAGGTCCGGTCTTCTGCGAACCCCTGTAAAAGTGAGCCCGGCCGCGAAGGTGCTCTGGCCCACGTAGCTTGTTTTGTGCAGAGTATAAGGTTAGTTCATTATAGCATGCCGGGTGGGACTATGCGACAGTGTATTGTGTTCCTCCTCCTGGCCCATGGTCGCGATCTGGATGATGTTCTCCGCGAGTTGTAACAGCGCCTGGCGTAACTCTGGAGGGTGATGAATGACAAAGGGGAGGTTCAATCCCACCAGGTAGCGTGCCACGCTGGATAGTTCATCGTAGTGACATTGAAACAGGACGCCAGTTGGCGTGGCGGTCAGACGTCCATAAGTTGAGGGGATCTTGTGCTGCACGATATATAGCTCTGTTTGAAACTCGACCTCAATCTGCCACTTGGCCGGGACCGTAGCAAGGCGCTTGATGACGTAGTCCTGGCAATCGAAGTCCTCCTGTCGCTCGAAAGTTTCCTTGAGAAACTGTGCGCTCTGAATGCGATCCAGCCGAAATGAGCGGAACGCTTGACGCAGGCAGCAGTAGCCTATGAGGTACCAACGTCCTTTCCATCCGGCGACACCATAGGGTTCAACCTGTCGCCGGGTAGCCTCGTTGTGGTGCGAACGGTACTCGATAGCAATTCGCTGGCGTTGCTGGACGGCTTCGCTGATGTTGATCAAGAGCGTTGCATCAGGGCGCGCATCCTGCTGGTGAGGAGAGAGGATCAGGTGGGAAGAGATGGCTTGCAGGCGCTCGCGTCCCTGCAGGGGGAGCACCCGGTGAACTTTGGCCAGCGCTCCTTCAACGGCTACCGGCGAGAGCCCGATCTCAAGCCATGAAGTGCCCAGCAATCCAAGAACCACTGCCGTCGCCTCTTCTTCGGTGAATAAAAGCGGGGGCAGTTTAAAGCCGGGACGCAGACGGTAGCCACCTCCAGGGCCGCGTACCCCTTCGATGGGCATACCCATCTCTTGCAGCATCAGGATGTAGCGGCGTATGGTCCTCGGCTCGACCTCCAGGCGGCGAGCCAGTGCTTCCCCACTCAGATAAGGATGCGTCTGTAGCAATTCCAGAATAGTCAGCAGGCGGGTTGTCGGATGATACATTGGGTTTCCTCCCGGGTCGAGAAAAAACAGGACAAATATAGGACCAATTGTAACCTCTACTCCTGCTATACTGCAAGGGACACGGGAAAATGTGGAAACTTTTCCGTATCCGGCGAGCTCGCTCATCCGAATGCAAACATCTGTAGCAGAACAACGAAAGGGAATATACCATGCAATTTGTTAATGTGCGTCTACTTTCCGGTGATGTTCCGGCGACGATCAGATTCTGGCGCGATACGATGAAATTGTCGGTGACGTATAGCGATGAGACGATGGGCTATGCGTATTTCGATACGGGCAATGGCGGTATAGAACTGATGAGCCGCGATGGATTTGCCGATGCGCTCGGCGAGGTGACGCCGACTCCAGTGCCGGTGGGCCATCCAGCGGCGCTTGTTTTCCGCGTGGATGATGTTGACGCCACCTACGCCGAGCTTGTCGCGCGCGGTGCCACGTCTGTTGCTGGACCACAGGATCGACCAGCGTGGCGGGCTCGCTCAGCCCAGATCGCCGATCCAGACGGCTATATTGTTGAACTCTATAGCCAGCTGGGCTGAGGCGTCTGCTGCCGCGATTTAGCGGATACATTGCTTGAACCAGCGTATATTGCGCTCAAGGTAGTCACGTACGTGATCAAGCTCGCTCAGGCCATGGCCTTCGCGTGGGTAGATGACGCATTCAACGGGGACGCCGCGCTCGCGCAGTGCGCGATAGAAGGCGTAAGCCTGGGCGACCGGGACGGCGGGATCGTCTTCCCCGTGAATAATCAATGTCGGCGTGGTAACACGTTCGGCGAAGGTGAGAGGCGAGCGCTGGCGATACGTTTCCGGGTTTTTTAGGGGATCGGTTGCCAGCAGCAGGATGTCCGCGTCGGCGATATTGGTCTGGGCATGCATGTTATGCCAGTCGGTAATGCCGGCGCCGACCATGGCAGCCTTGAAGCGATTGGTCTGTGTGACGGCCCAGGCGGTCAGGAAGCCGCCATTGCTCCAGCCGCCGATACAGACCCGGTTGCCATCGACTTTGCCCTGTTTGACCAGGTATTCGACTCCGTTCAGGATATCCTGAAAATCTTTGCCGCCCATGTCGCCCAGAACCGCGTCGGCGAATGCCATGCCCTGTCCCCAACTTCCACGCATATTGGGCTGGAAGATCGCGAAGCCCTCCGCTGCGAACACCTGGTTGAAGCTATCCCAGGTGTCGCAGGTTGTTCCCGATGGGCCGCCATGCACCTCGACATAGAGTGGAGGCAGTTCGCCGGGCCGTGTTTGGAGAGGAGGCATGAACAGGCCATCGATGAGCCAGCCATCGACGCTTTCATATCTGATGCGCTCCGTTTTGGCCAGTTCGAGAGTCTCTTCTACGATAGGGTTCAGGCGCGAAAGTTTTTTCCATGTTATACCAGTAGGAGTGGTGCCCTTGTGCGTGAATGTGCCATACCAGAGGTCGGGCGGCTGCTGGGAGGTCGAGTGAACGGTGGCAAAAGAGCGACAGTCGGCAGTGATCGAGAGTTGGGGTTGATCGTATTGCATGACGAAATCGTCTGCGAGCACGGTGATTGCTCCCTTATGAGTATCGAGCAGGCCGATCTGGTGTGTGGTGTTCTTTACCGCTGTGAAGAGCAGGTGACGGCCATCGGGGAGCCAGCGGCACCAGGATGGGCTACAATCGATGCCGGGGGTCAGGTGACGTATGTGACCGTTTTCCAGCGCGACGGCATGGATATCGCCACTGCCGCGGCCTGGATCGCTCCAGCGGCCCGATAGATAGGCAATATGCTGGCCATCGGGTGACCAGGCGAGCCCTCTGGCCTGCCAGCTGAGTTGAGTAAGCTGGCGCACAGCACCGCCATTGCTGGCTACTACGCCGATCTGGCTGTGGTACCAGTCAGTATCATCCGGGCCTGTTGAATAATAGAGCGCCAGTTGTTTGCTATCGGGTGCCCAGGTATACTCCCAGACGGTGACATCTGGCGGGGTGACCGGTTCTGGAAGCGTGTGATTGGCATGTATCGTCCACAGGCGGCGGTGGCGCGATGGCGCAAGCACTTTGGGATCGCTTTGTGGCTCTTTCCCTTCGAGGGAGATAAAGGCGATGCGGCTGCCATCGGGCGCCCAGGATAGCTCGCTTACCCCGTTTGGCATTGTGCAGAGCAGTCTGGGCTCGCCGCCTTCGGCAGCGATCGTATGTAGCTGTGGCTTTTCTTTTTCTCCCTCTGGTTTTGTAATAAAGGCCAGCTGTTTACCATCGGGCGACCAGCGGGGACAGCTGGCATCGTCTTTCCCGGTTGCGAAAGGGCGGGCTTCGCCATCGCTCTGTGCTATCCAGATGCGTCCTCGTCGTTTTTGTTCGCCTGGCACCCGCGCCCGTACCACAAATGCCACTTTTTTCCCATCGGCTGTAATGTCAATGTCATCTGGAGTGCGCATGCTGAGAAGCAGGTCGACTAACGTAGAGCGGCGAGAACTGTCTGGTGTGTCTCGCGAGAGTATGGACGAGTCAGAATGCTGTGTTTCGTTCAAGGTAGGTCCTCCTCCATAGATATCGCCGTTCGTGGCGGTGGAACAGCGGCAGGATAGGTTCTTGCTGAAAAGGCACCAGCCTACACAGGATATCAGACGCCATTCCCCCGCGTCAAAGGGAAGAGATTACTATTGTCGACAATATTTTTCGGGAATAGTATTACGGATATATTACGTCAGGGCTGTTTTGAAGAGCCTTTAAGGAAGCATGCAAGTTAAATATACATTTATCCTATATCTTGCGCCTTGTGCATGCATAGATTATAATATGACCACTCCTGATTTGCATCTCGGGGTGTTGGGGAACTATTAAAATTATGTTGGAAGTGTATGATGTTGCAAGAAGCTGTAGAAAATTATATTGCCTCGTTGTCTGCAAGAGCGCCTGAACATCGGGGTAATAATCGAAACACCATCCTGGCTTACCGCAATGATTTGGGCCAATTGTGCAGTTACCTGTCTGGGGAAAATATACAGGACTGGGCGCAGGTAACGCGTGAGCATATCTCCGACTACCTGGTCAAGATGAGCGAGGCCTACTCCTACCGTCCTACGACTGTGGCGCGCAAGCTGGCCGCGTTTAAGTCTTTCTTCCGCTTCCTGCGCGGCTCGGATATCATTGAGGTTGATCCGGTAGAGAAATTGACTTCGCCACGCATTCAGAAAGATCTTCCCCAGGTGCTTAGCGCCGAGCAGGTTAGCAGCCTGTTTCACCTGGTGGACGGCGAGACCGTGGGAGGACAGCGTGACCTGGCTATGCTGCGCCTGCTCTATTCCACCGGTATGCGAGCCTCCGAGCTAGTTTCGCTCAATGTTGACGATTTTGATCCCACGAACTCTGTTATTGTCTGTCCTGGGGGTGGTTCTGCAAGGCGGGAGCGTGTGCTGCCGCTCTCGGCTATTGCCAGGGAGGCGTTGTGCCAGTATCTCGAAAGATCACGTCCACGTTTGCTGCGCCGTGAAGGGGAGCCGGCTCTTTTCCTCAATCATCATGGAGAACGCCTGACGCGCCAGGGGTTCTGGCTGATTATCAAAGGCTATGCACGTCAAGCTGGTATTACTGATATTACGCCACATTCTTTGCGTCATTCTTTTGCCATTCTTATGCTTAAAGAGGGTATGGAGCTACGTTCGATAAAGGAATTGCTAGGGCACGCGCACATCTCTACAACGCAGATGTATTGCCAGATGGCTCTGGCCGAAACGTCTCGTCAGGGGTAAACAGGTCCTCTTCGCAAGAGAGGGGCCGTAGAGCCCCTTCCATCTCCCGAGAGCTCGAGGAAGGGCCTTTGGGCTCTCCTCGCTCTAGAGTGGATAGTGGCGTTTCTGGTTGTTTTAGAAATATACTAAAGTGTTCTCTTTTTGGCTCTATTGAAGATATGAGGGCTGAACGATTGATTCTTTATGTGTGCTTGATTTGCGCTTAGTCTGTTCCTGGGGGGACTGCAATTATGACTCTTTATGATCGAGCCAGAGAAGTCACCGCTTTTTTGCAGACTCGCTGCTCGCTGCGTCCTTCTATTGCTGTGATTCTAGGCTCTGGTTTGGGAGATCTGGTGGCCGAGCTACGGGACGCTATGGCTTTTCCTTATGAAGAGATTCCGCACTTTGCTCGCTCTACTGTTGTTGGCCATGCCGGGAGATTGCTGCTGGGCGTGTTGGAGGGGGCGCCTGTGGTTGTAATGCAGGGTCGTTTCCACTTTTACGAAGGTTATTCTCCACAGGAGTTAACGTTGCCAGTGCGTGTAATGGCTATGCTGGGGGCGGAGGTGCTGATTGTTAGCAATGCAGCGGGAGGTGTCAATCCCTCTTACCGGTCTGGTGATTTCATGCTGATTCGCGATCATATTTATCTGCCGGGTCTTGCCGGGATGAGTCCGCTGCTCGGGCCAAATGATGAGCGATTTGGGAGCCGCTTCCCGCCTCTGGCTCACGCGTATGATGTCCGGCTGCGCAAAATCGCCTACTCGATCGCGGAAGAGATTGGTCCTGCTGTGCGGCTGCACGAGGGTGTTTATACGATGGTGGCCGGGCCGAGCTATGAGACCGGGGCCGAGCTGAAGTTCCTGCGCACTATTGGCACTGACGCGGTTGGTATGTCTACGGCACCTGAAGTGGTTGTGGCGCGTCATATGGGCATGGACGTGCTTGGAATCAGCCTGATTACCAATGCCGCCACTGGTGAGGAGACGAAGGAGATAGCGCATAGCGAGGTGCTCAATGTTGCTGAAGATGCGCGAGTTCACTTCTCGGCCCTGGTGCGTGGCATTGTGCGCGAGATCTATTTTCCCTCGGATAAGCCCAATGACTAGACGATAATAGCAAGGCGGGATGTTTGCCCTACTTGGGGGGCGTCCCGCCTTTAGGCTTTCTATTCGCTGGTGTCTAGGACTGGCCCTGGATGGAGACCTCCTGGGAGCGCCAGTTATAGCGTTTTCCCTGCCAATCCGCGATGATCGATAGGTAGTAGGTGCCGGACTTCAATGTGGGCGAGAGTTTATAGTTCCAGGTAGTAGGGCCTGTTTTGCTGCATGGCTGGACTTGTGGTGTCTGAGGGTCGAAGATAAAGGCTGTTGTCTCCTCTTTAGGGAAGGGGGTCTGGAAATTGGCTGCTTTGAGGATATCTGGAGCATCTTTTTGGAGTGAGTTGATGGAATTAAGATCCTTTGTGAGCCAGAGTTTGCAGGTGATGTTGGGGGCCAGCAGGGGTTTTCCTTCGCCGCAAGGGGTTGACCGGTTGATGGATTTATCTTTCACCTGTGCTGAAAAGGTATAGGATGTGGCCCCATCGGCATTTTGTGGCGAGGGGTAGGGTTTGATGTCCGGGCAACCGATGTAGGCCTGGTTAATATCGATTGTGGGTGTGACCGCCAGGGTGGGTGTGACCGCCAGGGTGGGTGTGGCATGCTGCTGCTGTTGGGTGATCGGCGTCGGAGTTGTTTGGGACGACTTTGTCATTTTTCCAACGGTAAAGCCGACCAGCAAGCCAGCAACCGCGAAGAGGGCGATCGCGGCAATGACGATTTTCTGTGCCTGAGTCATATCGTTGGGTCTGGGAGTGTGCCCAGGGTTGGGTGTCATCTGATGCATGCTCTGTAATCGCTTTCCCTTGGTGATGCTTTGATTCGCTTTCATGATACCATGCTGCATGATGGCTTCGAGTCAAAATGAGTGCTGGATAGCCTAAATTGGTGGACGGGTATCATGACTTTTGGAGTAGCAGGCGGTAAAGTGGATTGATGAGACAACTATTATGGATGTTGGGATAATTTATTAGACATACAAAACAGGCTGTTCTATGGTAGAATGATTAGCATAGTCTGTCTTGAGAGGAGCTGCTGATGGGCCATATTCTAGAGATTCTGGTTGTTGCATTGATTGGCCTGGCTATCTTTGGTCCAAAAGTCCTGCAAAGCCTGGCGCGTGAGGCCGGCAAGACTGCTGGCCATGCCAAAAATCTGAAGGATGCGTTCTCAAAAGAGGTTTCCGATGTAACAGATCAGATTCCCAGGGTGCCTTTGAACTCGCGCCAGGCGTTGGAGATGCTTACCAGCTCGGACAAAAAGGAAGAGCGTTCATCTTCAGGCACACAGGAATCTGCCAGTAAGCCTGCTCCCGAAACAGTTGGCAAGCCTGTAGCTGCGGAAGAGTAGGGAGCGGCTTATTGGTTTGGGGTAGATATAATAGAAGATAGATGGCGCGTTCCCGTCCGTTTACGTGAAGGGGGTGAGTAACACTTGAAAGAGCTCGCGCAAATGAAATGTGAGGTGTGCCGTGCCGGGGCACCGAAGGTTAGCGATAAGGATATTGCTGAGTATCAGAAGCAGTTGCCCAACTGGCTGGTAGCTGAGCGTGATGATGTAAAGCGTCTTGAGCGTGTCTTTAAATTTAAGAACTTTGCTGAGGCGCTTTCTTTTACCAACAAAATAGGAGACCTGGCCGAAGGGGAGGGGCATCATCCTGCTATTTTGACTGAGTGGGGCCGTGTAGGGGTAGCCTGGTGGACGCATAAGATTGGAGGGTTGCACCGCAACGATTTTATCATGGCGGCCAGAACTGACCGGGTTTTTGCTGAATTTGAGCGGAAGTAAAAATGGAACATGCATAGGGCCCTCCGTACGGAGGGCCCTATGCATGTTCACGTGTTAGCGTTCGATCAGGGCGACGGCATGGCAGGCGATGCCTTCGCGTCGTCCTGTGAAGCCAAGCCCGTCTGTTGTAGTGGCTTTTATGCTCACCTGATCGATGGATAGGCGCAGGTGCCGGGCTAGGTGGGTGCGCATGGCCTGAATGTGTGGTGCCAATTTGGGCCGTTCGGCTATGATAGTCGCGTCAATATTGACAATCGTCCATTGCTGCTCATGTAGCAAGTCGCCGGTATAGTCCAGGAAGACTGAGCTGGGCCGATCTTTCCAGCGCTCATCGTTTGATGGGAAATACGTGCCGATGTCTCCCAGCGCGGCTGCTCCCAGCAATGCATCTACCACTGCGTGAATCACCGTGTCGGCATCGGAATGACCGGCGAGGCCATAGGGGTGGGGGATTGTTACTCCGCCAAGGATGAGGGGACGACCTTCGGTGAAAGCGTGAACATCGTAACCAGAGCCAATTCTTGTAGTCATAGAGTCGTGTTTCCTTGTAGTAGTGCTGTAGCAATCAACAGATCTTCTTCTGTTGTAATTTTGATGTTGGTATAGGAGCCGGGAAAGATCGTAACCATGTAGCCCAGGCGTTCGCAGAGGGTTGCGTCATCGGTCATATCTTCGTCCGCGATGGGGCTGTGGTGTGCCTGTTGAATGAGCGGGAAGGAGAAGACCTGCGGGGTCTGCACTGTCCAGAGCAGTGAACGGTCAAGGGTCGTGCTAATACGGCCGTCCTGTACCTGTTTGATGGTATCCTTCACCGGCACAGCAGCGATAGCCGCCTGGTGTTCACGTGCTGCTTGCAGGCCAGCCTCGATCATAGCGGGAGTGACTAGCGGGCGTGCAGCATCATGGATCATCACCCAGCGGCAGGCGGGTTGTATCTCTGCCAGTGTATCAAGACCGATGCATACCGAGTCCTGGCGTCGTTTGCCGCCGGTCACGACAGCCGCGACTTTGTTCCAGCGTTCTTGCTGGCAGAGAGTGGTGGTTTCCGTGATGCGTTGTGGGCTGGCAACCAGTACAATAGCATCGATCAACGGTGAGGTTTGAAATACGTCTATGGTTCGAGCCAGGATCAGGCGTCCAGCGAGGGGAAGCCAGAGCTTATCTCGTCCCTGCATGCGGCGACTGGCACCAGCCGCCACGATGACCACGGCTGCTTTCTCTTGCATAATTTCACTTGAGCGGGGCGCTCTGCCTTTCAGTTGCGAGATCAATCAACGGATGGCATAGTGGAGGCATCCAGAGAGAGTGGATGTCGCCGAGTTCAGGCCGGACGTTGTTTGACCGATGATTGGGTTGGCAGTGAGCCAGTGCTTTGTTTGGGATGAGCGAAGATCATGCGCCCGGCGACGGTCTGTAGCACGCGGGTGACGGTTACTTCAATGGTTGTGCCCATATACTGGCGTCCATTTTCCACCACGATCATCGTGCCATCATCCAGGTAGCCAACACCCTGTCCCAATTCTTTACCATCCTGCATAATTTTAATGTGGATGTCCTCTCCTGGCAAGAGGACAGGTTTGATGGCATTGGCCAGTTCGTTGATATTGAGCACCTTCACGCCTTGTAGTTCGGCCACGCGGTTCAGGTTGAAGTCATTTGTAATAATGGGGCAGTGCAGGTTGCGAGCCATCTTTACCAGTTTGCCATCGACATCGGCGATCCCCTCGATGTCGGCATCGATAATCTCAATGGGGACGGTTGTATCTTTTTGCAGGCGGTTCAGGATCTCCAGGCCGCGGCGGCCGCGGTTGCGGCGCATAGTGTCTGCCGAGTCTGCGATACGTTGTAGCTCGTTGAGAACGAAGCGTGGAACGACCAGAGTGCCGGTGATAAAGCCTGTCTGGCTAATATCGGCGATGCGTCCATCGATAATCGTGCTGGTGTCGAGCAGAATCTGGTGAGTGGGGGTGACTGTTTCCTCTGCGGATACCTTCTCGCGTTCTTTGCTACGTTCGCGCTCCTCGTCGCGTTCGCGTCGTCGAGCCATCGCGTTCTGGAAGAGGTGGGCGATGTCGCTTTTGCGGGTAACGGCCGTCGTGATGCCCAGGTAGCCGAAGCCGATAGCGGCTATGAAGGGGAGGAGGCGACCGAAGATATCGGGCAGGTAGGCGAGGGGGATAGCCAGTAGGGCGGCGAAGATAAGGCCGAGCAGCAGGCCGATAGAGGCGGCGACCAGATCGCCTGCTGAAGCTGCACGAATCTTGTCGCGCATCCACATAAAAGGTATAACGGTGATATACGGTGTAATCACCAGTGCCACAATGGCGCTTACAGCGGCTATAGCAGCTATCCACTCGATCTGTGAGAAGGTGGTAGTGCGATGAAGCAGAAAGTAGACTACCACAGAGCCGATAGCAGCAAGTGATCCCACGATGCGGGCTATAGTGTTTGCTGACATCCCTGCATCCTCCAAAACATTACACTAATTTTTGTGAGTAATAACTCAAGAGGCCAGCGCATGTGAGGCTTGCGAGCAAAAGCAGTGATAATAACAAAAGGATGAGTCCGGGCAAGATTGCCATTCGTCAGGGCCAGGGCATGCGCCTCTTGAATTTTCGTATTTTAGCAAGCTGTCTGTGATCCCTTCCTTATATATTATATAGGGAAGCGATAAGACATCGTACTGTTCTACATTATATCGTGGTCGAAAAATGCGGTTCTCCAACCTGGGAAAAGGTGCGTGAGAGATCCCGCAGCGCCGAAGCGCGAGTGTGTAACGAATACGCAGTATACACCGTTCTTGTGCGAGAATCAAGTGTTGTGCTTGTTCTTGCATCCTGTATTGAGCGTCTATCATGATGGCGCTCGTCTTGCAGAGTCTATACTGTGGTTGCCTACACCCTGTTCTTAGTTTAAAGCAACCTCCAGGGCTACTGCAAGGGTGCTTGCTGTAGCGATGCGAAAATCGGCGGGCAGGCCGCTATCTTCAATTTCGGCGCGTACCTGAGCGCCTCGCCCTGAGCTAGGGATGATGCAACGTTTGAAGCCGAGCTTCGCTGCTTCGCGTACCCGCAGGGGCAGGCGGCTAATGGCGCGTAGTTCGCCTGAGAGGCCAATCTCGCCGATCAGGGCTACATCTGGTGGTATTACCTTCTCGCGATAGCTGGAGGCAATGGCTGCCGCGACGCCTAGGTCGATGGCGGGTTCCTCCAGGGAGAAGCCGCCGACAACATTGATATAGACATCGTGGTTGCTCACCGCCAGGCCCACGCGTTTGGTCAACACCGCCAGGAGCATAAGCAAGCGATTGTGTTCGACGCCGTTGGTAGTGCAGCGTGGATAGCCAAAGTTGCTTGGAGTTACCAGCGCCTGTACTTCAACCAGCAGTGGTCGTGTGCCTTCCATGCTGACGACGACCGCGGAGCCATGCGCGCCTCGTGCCCGGTCGGCCAGGAAGACCGCCGAGGGATTGGGGACTTCGACCAATCCTTCGCCATGCATCTCGAAGACGCCCACCTCGTGGGTGGCGCCAAAGCGATTTTTCACGCCGCGTAGCAGGCGATAGGAGTGGTAGCGTTCCCCTTCGAGGTAGAGTACCGCGTCGGCGATATGTTCCAGGGCTTTAGGGCCTGCGACTGTTCCTTCTTTTGTAACGTGTCCGATGATAAAAATCGGTACATGGGTGCTTTTGGCCAGCTGCATCAGCTGGAGTGTGCATTCGCGAACCTGGCTAATGCTGCCTGGAGCTGCCGTCAGATGGCTGGCCAGGACGGTCTGGATTGAGTCAACAATTAAGAGAGCTGGTTTAAGGCGATGGACTGCCTCGATGATGGCATCCAGCTCGATGGCTGAAAGCAGATAGAGCCGCTCGCCATCTATTTCCAGGCGTTCTGCGCGCATTTTGACTTGCTCCATCGACTCTTCGCCTGAGACGTAGAGCACGGGGCCGGTATCGCGCGCAATGGTGCCCGAGACCTGCAGGAGCAGTGTTGATTTGCCGATACCTGGTTCGCCTCCGACCAGAATCAGCGAGCCGGGGACCAGCCCACCGCCGAGGACGCGATCCATTTCAGCGTAGCCAACAGGAATGCGTGGTTGCGAAAGTGGTTTAACCTGTGAAATGACGACCGGGACATTGGTTCCTGGTATAGAGACGCCTGACAGGGCCTGACGTCGCTGCTGTGCGGCTGTCTGGGGAACATCCAGCATTTCCTCCAGGGTATTCCACGAGCCGCAGTCGGGGCATTTCCCCATCCACTTGCTATGTTCGCCACCGCATTGCTGGCAGATATATTTTGTGCGTGTTTTTGCCATGCCTGATATATTTCCAGGTTGGACGGGATGAAATGAAAAGAGGGCGTGAATGTTCACGCCCTCTCCATTTGCTAAGCCTCGCTGTTGCCGCTGCTTTCGCCACCAGCGGAGAGAGCCGCTTCTGGTGTGGCGGGTGGTGGCAGTTGCTCGACGCGTTTGCGTACCTGCAACACGAGTTCTTTTTTCTTATTCTCGTTTTCGACCATCACCGTTTCGATCAGATCACCTGGCTGGAATCTGCCTTGCAGCAGGCCTTCGGCCAGAGGATCTTCAACCAGGCGCTGGATGGTGCGGCGCAATGGGCGGGCGCCATACTGCGGGTCGAAGCCCTCTTCAGTCAGGAAATCTTTCGCTGGTTGTGGAACGACCAGTTCGATCTGCTGTTCTGTCAACTGAGCGCGAACGCGGTTGAGCAGCAGGTCGATAATCGAGTACATCTCCTCCATACGCAGGGAGTGGAAGACGATGACCTCATCGATACGGTTCAGGAATTCCGGCTTGAAGGTATTTTTCAGTTCGCCGAGCACCTTATTCTTCATGGTCTCATATTCCGCCTGATTGGCTTTGGCCTTATCGCGGGACTGCTTGAAGCCGATGGAGGCTTCTCTGTTCAGCAGAGCCGCGCCGACGTTCGAGGTCATGATAATAATGGTGTTGCGGAAGTCCACCGTGCGGCCCTTGGCGTCTGTCAGTTTGCCATCTTCCAGGATCTGGAGCAGCATATTGAAGACATCCGGGTGAGCCTTTTCGATTTCATCGAGCAGGATCACGCTATAGGACTTGCGGCGTACGGCTTCGGTGAGCTGACCGCCCTCTTCGTAACCAACATATCCGGGAGGAGCGCCAACCAGGCGAGCTGCCGCATGGCGTTCCATGAACTCTGACATGTCGATCTTGATGAGTGCTTCTTCGCTGCCGAACATAAACTCGGCCAGGGCGCGAGCCAGTTCGGTTTTACCCACACCGGTTGGGCCCATAAAGATGAAGGAGCCGATGGGGCGTTTGGGATCTTTCAAGCCGGCGCGTGCGCGGCGCACGGCGCGAGAAATCTTCTCGATAGCCTCATTCTGGCTAATCACGCGGGCATGCAGGGCATCTTCCATCTGGAGGAGTCGTTGTGACTCTTCCTGGGCGATGCGCATGACCGGGATGCCGGTCCACATCGAAACGATCTGAGCGATTTCTTCTTCGCCAACGGTTGGCTTATCGGTACCGCGTTCTTTGTGCCAGCCGGTTTCCAGTTTGGAAATACGATCGCGCAGTTTCACCTCGCGGTCGCGCAGTTCTGCTGCCAATTCGTATTCCTGTTGTTGGATAGCCGCTTCTTTTTCGCGCAGCACTGATTCCAGTCCCTTCATGGCCTCTTTGAGGTTGAGGGGAGCGAGCGAGTTCTGCATGCGAACGCGGCTGGCCGCCTCATCGATCAAGTCGATAGCTTTATCGGGCATGAAGCGGTCGGTGATGTAGCGGTTGGCCATTTCGGTAGCGGCTCTGAGGGCATCGTCTGTGATGACCAGGCGATGGTGTTGCTCATAGCGCTCGCGGATACCCTTGAGGATCTCGATGGTCTCCTCGACGGTTGGCTCGCGTACGATCACTTCCTGGAAGCGGCGTTGCAGGGCGGCGTCGCGCTCGATGTACTTGCGGTACTCATCCAGCGTTGTGGCGCCGATGCATTGGAGTTCGCCACGGGACAGGGCAGGCTTCAGGATATTCGCGGCGTCGACCGCGCCTTCGGCGGCGCCTGCACCGACGAGAGTATGTACCTCATCGATAAAGATGATGCAGTCGCGGCTATTGCGAATTTCCTCAATGATCTTCTTCAGACGCTCTTCAAATTCGCCGCGATATTTGGTACCGGCTACCAGCGAGCCGACATCGAGAGTCAGCAGGCGTTTGCCGGCCAGAGTTTCGGGCACTTCTCCGGAGACCAGGCGTTGGGCGAGGCCTTCCACGATAGCGGTTTTGCCGACGCCTGGTTCGCCGATCAGTGCCGGATTATTTTTATTGCGGCGTGAGAGGATCTGGATGACGCGCTCAATCTCCTGGTGTCGACCGATGACCGGATCGAGTGTACCTGCGCGAGCTGCGGCTGTCAGATCGATACCCATCTGGTCAATGGTGGGGGTTTTCGAGTGCTTGGGATCGCGTTCGTGTGCGGGTCCTGACTGGCTAAGCACCTGGATTGTCTGAGTGCGAACCTTTTCGAGGTTGACGCCCAGGCTTTCCAGAACGCCAGCAGCGATGCCTTCACCTTCGCGCACCAGCCCCAACAGGAGATGTTCTGTTCCGATATAATGGTGACCAAGGCGGCGAGCCTCATCGACGGCCAACTCGATCACTTTTTTCGCGCGTGGGGTCAGACCAATTTCGCCAAGGACGATGCGGTCGCCACGGCCAATAATAAATTCAACGGCGCTGCGCACCTTGTTCAGCTCAACGCCGAGATTTGCGAGAACCTTGGCAGCAACACCTTCGCCTTCGCGAACGAGGCCTAGCAGAAGATGCTCTGTTCCGATGTAATTGTGTTGGAAGCGTTGCGCTTCCTCTTGAGCGAGGCTCAGGACTTTCCTGGCGCGCTCTGTGAATTTATCAAACCTATCTCTATCGTTCACCTGTTTGTCACCCCCCTTTCATTGGCAGAGGGTGGAACCGAGCCCTCTGTGTCGCTCAGGTAAACTGTGTGATTCATCATACAACACCCATTATACAGCGTCAAGGATAACAACCTTAGCCTCCCGTCTCTCTTCTCTGTACGCTTATCATCGTGGCCTGAGAAACAATCGACCTCGGCACTGCGCCTTTTTTGTTGCAGTGGAGAGGTCGCGGTGATCGTCTGTTCAGGTGCGGAAATTGTTCTGGGAAAGAAACTGTGTACTTTTTGTTGGTGCCTCCAGTTTTCTTTGCTGTGTCGTTTTGTTTTCAGGAATTGGATCTGTGATAAAGATGTTTCCAGTCTGATGTTGTGATGAAGTGCAGGCGCCCCTTCCCACCACTTAGCAAACTGTGCATTTTATCATACTACAATTCATTTTGTAACGTCAAGCGCTAAAATTGGCTATTTATTTCGTGCTGGGTAGGCAATATGTACCTGGTGAAGGAGGTTATTTCCGTTGTTCATGAGTGATAGTAGAATAACCTCCTGCTACGTCAACGGCAGCAGGAGGTTGTTTTTACACCTTCTTTAAAGAGGAGAGGTGCCAGTTTGTTGTTACTGTTCTGACTCGGGCTCCTCTTTCGTGCGCTGGCGCGCAGCGGCACGGAAGGCTTCGGCCATTGCGGTCAATTCCTCGCCCTCGCGGGGCAGCCCGCTCAAAAGCGTGTCGTCGCCGCGTTCCTGGCGTTCGCGGCGTTCGGTTCTACCCTCGCGTCTTGGAGAAACTGGCTGCTGTTCCTGCTGTGGTGTGATAGATTCCAGCGAAGGCGTTGTTGGTGCCTGCTGTTCGGCTGGTTGGGCTCCGGCAGGTTGTTCGGGTGCTGCCTCTTTGGGGGCAGGTTCTTCAACCTGGCGCATGCTCAAGCCGAGGCGGCGGCGCTCCGCGTCGATGCGCAGGATGCGCAACTCCAGTTGAGTGCCCTCGTTCAGCGACTTCGGGTCGGTGTTGGGGGGCAGCAGCTCGGACTGGTGAATCAGGCCCTCGATGCCATCTTCGATGCGTGCGAAGACGCCGAAGGGGGCATTTTTTGTCACAACGCCGGTCACGATCTGTCCGGGTGTGTAGCGTTGTTCAACGGTAGTCCAGGGGTCTACCTCGGCGCGTTTGATCGACAGGGCAATTTTCTTTTTATCCTTATCGACATTGAGCACCTGGACTTCGACCTCCTGGCCAATGTGTAGCACCTCGCTGGGGTGATTGACGCGGCTCCAGGCTAGCTGGCTGATATGGACCAGGCCATCGGCGCCGCCCAGATCGACGAAGGCGCCGAAGTTAGCGAGATTGCTCACCACGCCTTTGCGTACTTCACCGGGTTTCAGTTCATCGAGAAGTTCCTCGCGGCGGCGCTGGCGCCATTCCTGGACGGCCAGGCGCTCGGAGAGGATCAGGCGATTGCGTGCCCGATTAATCTCAATGATTTTGAGCTGAAGTTCTTTATCCTTCATGCTCTGTAGTTTGGCGGCAGTTTCCTGACTTTCGCCGCCGGCCGCGACCTCTTCCCGTTTCAGGTTCAGGATTTGTGAGATGGGCACGAAGCCGCGAATGCCATTCACGTCAACGATCAGGCCGCCTTTATTGTGGTCAATGACTTTGGCTTTGAGCAGTTCATTATTTTTGTACTGCTCTTCTGCGATACGCCATTGGCGTTCGGCGGCTGCCCGTTTCAGGGAGAGAACTGCATGTCCGTCAGCTGTTTCTGGCTGAATGACATAGACCAGGACTTCGTCATTGAGGTGGAGTTCGTTGAACGAACCGTACCCGCTTGCTGGAAGTTCTTTAGTAGAAAGAACGCCTTCGGATTTGAGCCCGATGTCAACCAGAATTTCGTCCTGGTCGATGCGCACGATCACACCCTTGACTACATCGCCGCGCTTGATGCTGATGGGAGTGGTCGATGCCGCCAGCAATGCTTCCATGTCATTCTGATTAAGTTCTTCCACTTCTTCGGGGTTAATGTTAGTCTGTTCCTGTGGGTCATTTCCTTCGATCATCGTCTGTACCCGCCCGCTGTTGAGATTTGCCGCTGGCATTGTCGAAAGGTCGCCGTGCTGTTGTGCTTGCATGGGTGAAAGCCCCCTTCGATCCACGGTTTTCCCGTTGTGTGGCGCACTGGCTCCTCTATCCTTGCGTTGTACTATCCGTGTGCGTGCCGTCTGCCGGGAAGAGTTCCAAATTCACAGTGAGATGGACTCTTTTCAGGACAAAGGGGAGTGTGCCATCGACTTGGGTTGTCGGAGGAGGTGCTTACTTAGGCGGTAACGTTTCGGCCTTCTGTAAAATACTCGTGCTATGCCAGGATGATCTGTACGACCCATTGTCGCTCTACAGAACGGTGATACGAAACGAAACACATAGGCAGGTAAGCCATAATAGAACGCAAAAAGCGCCTGAACGTAAGCATACCCCCACTCGATACTCTAATTATACCAAAAGCCGGCTGCGATTGCAAGGCAATACGTAGCTTGTTCGCAAATCTCTCCGCTGTTTTTTTCTGTCTCCATCATTGTAACATATGTATGCAAGCCTTTTCTACCCATGTGATGGAAATTTTTAGGGATGAAAAATGGCTTTTTGAAAGTGGTCAGAAATGCTTTTTTCTTGACCGGGGTGTGCTACAATATGCTCATGAATATTCCGAGTGATACTTATGCGACGCACACCGTTTTAGCAAAGCTGCGCCGAGGGTTAAAGCCGCTTGAGGAGAGCGCGCAGATGATCGACACAGTTGAGGGGCAGCGGCCTCAGGCACGCAAAGCTGCTGTGCTACTGCCTTTTTTTGAGCGAGGGGGAGATCTGTGCCTGGCTTTTATTCGCAGGGCCAGTACATTACGTGCGCATAGTGGGGAGATTGCTTTTCCCGGAGGAAGTGTTGATCCAGGTGATTCTTCGCTGGCGATGACAGCTTTACGCGAGGCCCAAGAGGAGATTGGTCTGGAGCCGCAGCGTGTGGAGCCACTTGGCGTATTGGAGCCGGTGTTTACGGTAGTGAGTAATTATCTGATTACGCCTGTTGTGGCCTACTTGCCGCAGGGGTTGGGAGAGATGCATTTGCAGCAGAGCGAGGTAGCAGAACTGCTGATCATTCCGCTGCGTGAGCTGGCTGATCCTACTATTGCACATGTCGAGATCTGGCAACGTAATGGCACGGCCCGCACCGTCTACTTTTATGATTGTGGTCCTTACCGTATCTGGGGAGCGACGGGGCGTATGTTGCATGCGCTGCTGGGACTGCTCCATTCAGGCGAGTGGGAGCCGCGAGTCAGCCTGGCGCCTGCCGATGATTAACCCATTAGTCATGGCAGACTTGTCAAATTCTGCTGATTGACTACAATTACTAGTGGAATGATCAAAAAGACTGAATTGTATCTGTAGTGTGTTCGTTGTAGGCCGTTTCTTGTGGAAAGTGTGGGTCATCAGTCAGTACCGCATGCGGAGAACAGCAGTGACGTTGCCAACATCTGAAGCACAACCTTCTAGATTCCTGCCGCGCCGACCTCAGGCTACCCCACCATCTCACTCGATGTCTGCTGTGCCTGTCGTGCCACCTCCAACGACCTTCCCCGTTACTCCTCTACCTTCGGCGGCTGGAACTCCTTCTCAGAAGGCTTTGCATCACGAGCAAGCGCTCGATTTCGCGACTCGCTCCTGGGACCTGGCTACTGGCGGTCTCAAGACCCTGACAGCCAAGCGCGAATTGCCTACCAGAGCAGATCGGCGTGTACCCGATATACCGCAAAACCTGTCATCTTCTCGTAGCTATATGTTTGCCATGGTTATCCTGGCGTGCGTTGTGCTGATGCTTATTGGTAGTGCTATTGTATTATTTGTAATGCTACAGTCTTGACGGGAGTGGAGCGCCTCATTATATACAGAAATCACAGAAAACT
>JAFMRP010000896.1 GCA_017354095.1 Ktedonobacteraceae bacterium | reverse complement strand
GGAAAAGGACAGAAAGCCCGCTACATTGAAACAGAGCCTAAAACCATAGCAAGCAGACGAACTATTACTTTACCTCAGTTTGTTGTGGATCTATTGCATCTGCATCGAACAAAACAGATACAAGTACATCTCAAAGCGAGGTCGACCTGGAGAGAACAAGATCTTGTGTTTACCACTCGGCATGGCACACATTATAGTCTCACTTCTCTCCATAAGCAGTTTCTACGCCTGCTGACATCAGCCAGACTTCCACGTATGCGCTTTCATGACCTGAGGCATAGCGCGGCCACGATATTACTTGGTTTAGGAGTAAACATCAAAGTTATCCAGGAGTTGCTCGGGCATAGTGATATCACTATCACACTCAACCTATACAGTCACGTGATTCCTGGGATGCATAAAGAAGCGATGGGAACTCTCGACCATTTTTACCAACAGGCTCAATAAGAACTACTGCACAATTTGGATGTCAAAATAGCTACATTTTTTTACAATGCAAAGGCAAGCAATCATCATTGAATGGCCTGACAAGCCACTTCAAAGGATCAATGAAAAAGATGAAAAAAAGGTTCCCAGTGTACCATACTTTCCTCTTTCTGTGCTGTTTCCAGCACGAGTTGATTGTTTGCCTTTGCTGTTGTTCCGTTCGACAACGTTCGCTTGCCTGTCTCTGAGTTCGCCAGCGTTCGGCAAATTGGATGTCAAAAACTTGTGTCATCTAGATCGCTGAAGTGGCCTAGAGAGCCAGATGGCGACAAGCGAACCGGAAAGGATGCGGTGCAATAGAAGCCATCATGACTACTATTATCTCTGGAATTACTCTCTCCTTCATGAGCGCAGTACTCCTGGGCGTGCTTTTCTTGATCCAGACACTCCTGGTCGCGATCGGTAGAGGCAGTGCCAGTTGATCACCTGGCTCACAACACGGCTGTGTACCTGGCGTGGCCTCTTCTGGCTGGTCAAGAGCGGCTTGAGCACCTCACGTCGGGGAAGACGTCGCGAGCGATTCGGCCCGCGGCTGGAAAAGGGCGTCCAGACCATTCATCGTCTGATGGAGGAGGGCGCGCTGCGTCCCTATGATCCTGAACTGGTGATGGAGATGCTCATCACCATAACGCGGTGGATCATCAACCGGTGCCTGGATATCACGGAGGAACAAGAGGAGCCATTGAAGCAGTTCTGTGTCCAGTGGCTCTCAGGCCTTGCTGCGCTCTCATGAAAGTGGAGGGAGCAGAGATTCCACTGAGAGCGCTGAATGAAAGTGCTCCGTTCTAGCAACCCAGATCCGTCGATCGCGAGATGCTCAGATCAGCCAGCAGGATGGAGTGGCAATGTGGATAAGAAGCGTGGCATACGGCGGACCTGTGTGGCCTGCTCAAAGGCGTAGGCCAGCTTGATCAGCGTCGGCTCGCTGAAAGCACGACCGGTGAACATGATGCCCACTGGCAGTTCCGACACAAAGCCTGCTGGCACACTGATGGCCGGGTAGCCCGCCAAGGCAGCAGGCTGTGAACTACTGCCACTATAGCGGCTGTAGTGGTCTCCGTTGATCTGATCGATGCACCAGGCTGGACCGAGCATCGGCATCACCAGTGCATCCAGGTGATACTTCTCCATGGCCGCGTCAATCCCTTGCTCGCGAGACAAACGACGATTCTCGGCCAGCGCTCGCCGATAGATGTCGTCATGGAGTGTCTCTGTCTCCTGTGCTCTCAAGAAATATTCCTGGCCGAAGAGGGGCATCTCCCGATCAGCATACGCTTCATGAAACGCGATCACCTCGGCCAACGTGCGTAGGGGGCTGCTTTCCAGCTCTGCCAGATACGCGTTCATATCGGCTTTCAGTTCATACAGCAGCACCGTCATCTCGGACGTCGATTCCTGGATCTGGCGAGCCGTCCCAATATTGGCGGGATCAATGATCTCCGCACCCAGTTCCCGCATGCGGCGCAGAGCCTGCTCGATGATGGCATCCGTTTTGATATGATGACCAAAATAACGGTCGCGCGCCACGCCAATGCGTGCACCACGCAGCCCATCCACATCAAGATACTTGCTATAGTCCTCTGGCTGAGGGTTGAGAAGATGTGGAGCTGTGCCAGGGTCATGAGAATCGAAACCTGTGATGGCTGCTAACACAATGGCTGCGTCCTTGACCGTACGGGCGAAAGGACCAACGGTATCCTGACTGTGGGAGATAGGGATGACGCCAGCGCGGCTCGTGAGCCCCACCGTTGGCTTGATGCCAACCACGCCAGTTACCGAGGCAGGACAGAGGATGGAGCCATCGGTTTCCGTGCCCAGCGCGGCCACGGCCAGATTGGCTGCGACCGCGATCGCTGAGCCAGAACTGGAGCCACTGGGCGTACGGTCGAGCACATAGGGGTTCCGTGATTGGCCACCGCGCGCACTCCAGCCGCTGGACGAGTAAGGAGAACGGCAGTTGGCCCATTCACTCAAGTTCGTTTTGCCCAGAATAACTGCTCCAGCCGCACGCAACCGTGCCGCGACAAAGGCATCGCGCGCTGGACGTGAACCAAGCAGCGCCAGTGAACCGGCGGTTGTCTCCATGGTATCGCGCGTGGCAATATTGTCTTTGAGCAAAATGGGAATACCGTGGAGCGGTCCACGTGGCCCCTGTGCCTGGCGCTCACGGTCCAGTTCTTCCGCGATGGCAAGTGCATCAGGATTAATTTCGAGAATTGCGTGTAAAAGGGGATCAAGCTGGGCGATCTGTTTGAGATAGCTTTCCGTTATCTGATGGGAGCTCATCTGCCCCTCACGCATCGCGGCTTGTAGACCGTCTATGGTTGCCTCTTCCAATTGCATGTACTTCATAGTTACCACTGATGATCATGTGCTTCGTAGTTGCCACTGATGATTAGAAACAAGTATACTGTATCGCGTTCGCTCAGTATGTAATGCACTTCACAAAAAACTTCTGGCGAAGCTATCCTTCATGTAAATCTGGGTTGCATGAAAGGATATTTATGATGCACGAACCGATAGTTGTTCTTGATGCCCCCTCGAATCTGGGTCTCCGCCCATCACAACCCGGGACAGTGCCGGGAGTCTACAAATATGAAAAGGATTTACAGCGATGACGTGAAAGCGCTCGCTTGGTGCCGTTGCTTTGGCAGCAGCGCAATGCTATCAAGGCTCATTACCTGAGGGCCTACCAGTGGTTGCCATCGC
>JAFMRP010000895.1 GCA_017354095.1 Ktedonobacteraceae bacterium | reverse complement strand
TTCATGACCGGGTATTTGTTACCAAAGGGCACTACCAAGCGTGTACCTTGGTGACAGGGCCGAACGACATGTACTCGCCTCTCGACGTTTTGCGTGTCGCTACTGTAACGCTTGAATTTACATTGCAGTGGTGGCGGAGGTGTTTTGCAGTGCTCGATTTGAGAAAGACTATAGGAAGTTCAGAGCCTTTTTACTCATGTAGCTCATGACCGCAGGTTTTGATTTGATATACGACTCACTGCAACGCGAGTTCGCAGCTACTGCAATGCAAAAATGACACAGCTGCACTACAAAGTCAGTATCCACGCGTTCTGAAGAGAGACGACGTCCCTCTCTTGTGTAGTGGCCTGTTGCAGTATGGTAACTACACCACCATGTTTGCTGAGCCAAATCCTTTCTCCTTCGATCATAGGCAAACCAGCGTCCTTGCTCTCATCCTCCCCTATTTTTATTTCATTCGTGCCGACATGGCACGAATCGATGCCCCAAGTGTGGTTGGGACACGTGCTTGTAATACAGCAAGAAGGGACAAAATGAGCGAGGCTGTCATAGCTCGCAAAGTAATTGATGAGCTTGTTTGAATCGGAGCAAGAGAAAAGTCCTGTGTCTGGCCTCCCTCTTGCTTTTGCAGATAATCCCTGGTAGACTGACTTGTAGGAGAAAAGTCGTACCAGAACATTTCTTCTCTTACGAGTGAGTGGCATTCTTTCATCGCTTGCGACCTTCATTCGTGCTCATACACGCCTTTGGACTGCCAGTGCATGGCTCAAATGAGCCGCGAAAACTCGTACCAGAAAGAATTGAGAGAGAAAATAAGGAAAAATGACCGCATCGTCGAAGATCATTTCCTTTCCACAAACAGGGGCTGCTGAATGGATCGAGAGTTATGTGAAAGAAGTGCTTTCCAAACATGACGAGTCCACAGTGGAAGCCTATCAACGGATTTTGCGCCACTTTACCACCTGGGTGGTTGAGTTGCCAGGCCATGAAAAGCGCTTTCTCCCGACACAGCTTACACCAACATCTATTGAACTCTATCTTTCCACTCTCCGCGATCAGGGCTACAGTGTGAGTCATCGCAGTCGCGTGAAATCGGTCTTGAGTGGCTTCTGCCAGTGGCTCATGGAGGAGAAAGAGGCCATCCGCCGCAATCCCACTCGTGGTATCAAGATGCCAACTCAGCAGATTCTGGCTCCCCGGATTCTCGCACCTGATCAGAGGTTTGTCCTGCGCACCCTGGTAGACCAGGATGAAGACCTGCGAGGAAAAGCCATCTTTGCGCTTGGCTACTGGGCTGGATGCCGGGTGAGCGATGTAGCTCACCTGTTGATGGAGCATACGCATGTTGGACCCAAGATCGGGTGGTTGCGAGTGGGACACAAAGGGGAGAAGTTTCGCGAGATCGATCTTCTCAACGAGGTACGCAGGCCACTGAACGCCTATCTCCTGCATGGAGGGAGAGATCGGGAGAGCCCTTACGTCTTCACCTCCCAACGCGCACCCCAGTTGACCGAGGCAGGTATTCACCATTGGTTTCGTGCCCTCAAGCGAAACGCCACCAAAGAGCAATGGGAATTGATTGCGGATGTGACGTTTCATGATCTGCGTCACGACTTTGCCCATAGAGCCCGTGAGGCTGGGTGGTCGCTAGAAGAGCTGGCCTACTACCTGGGCCATGTGACTGTGAAGGGAACGCCTGCTATTCAGACAACCATCCGCTACACCCAAGTCAGCCGGGCACACGTGAAAGAAAAACTGAAACTGTTGAAGGGATAGCACATTCTCATAGAGAAGAAACGACTGAAGAGAAGGAAGTCATCACTATCGTTATGTCTCTCGATTTTGTCATCGCGGGTACCAAATTTGCCGCGCCAACTTCTTTGCATGCCCTCATTCGTCGGCAACGGTTACATGAGGTGCTCACGATGGGTCTTCAGTATCCTTTGACGCTGGTCTCGGCTCCTGCTGGCTATGGAAAAACCAGCCTTTTGTCTGAGTGGTTCTTGACGACTCAGGCTCACAGGTCCTGCGCCTGGGTCTCGCTGGATGCCTCTGATGATGAGGTCAATCGGTTCTGGCTGTGCGTGTTTCTGGCCCTGCACCGTTGTGCTCCTGATCTGATGACCCCTCTCCTCTCCCTGCTACAGACGCAACACATGCCTCCTGTGCAGGATCTGCTCTCCCTGCTGATCAATCGGCTGCTGGAAGAACCGGAGGCTCGCCACGTGCTCGTAATTGATGACTATCACCTGATAACTGCACCTGCTATCCATCAAAGTCTGGCCTTTCTGATCGAGCGGCTTCCCCCACAGCTCTGCCTGTATCTTTCGACCCGTGTGGACCCCCCATTGCCTCTGCATCGGCTGCGGGCTCGTGGGCAGCTGCTGGAAGTGCGGGCGCACCACCTGCAATGCACCCCTTCTGAAGCCAGCGCCTTTCTCCAGGAGGTGATGGGACTTGCGCTGACCAACGAAGAGGTCGAAGCGATTACGCAGCGTACTGAGGGCTGGTTGGTCGGAGTGCAACTGATCGCACTCTCGTTACAGGGTCAGGCCCGCCTCTCTGATGTGTTAACACGTGCCTCTGGCACTCAGCGCTCCATTCTGGACTATTTCACCGAAGAAGTGCTCATGCAACAACCAGAACGGCTCCAGACGTTTTTGCTGATCAGCAGCCTGCTGGACCAGTTCTGTGTTCCTCTCTGTGACGCGCTGTGGGAAGAGGGCCAGAGCCAACAGATGCTGGAGCACCTGGAACGTCTGCACCTGTTTGTGGTGGCATTGGACGCGCAAGGAACCTGGTACCGATATCATCACTTATTTGCAGAAGCCTTACGCCGTCGCCTCCATCAGTCCACGTCGCAGGAGCAGATCGAGGCCCTGTATGGGAAGGCCAGCGCCTGGTATGCCGAGCAAGGGCTGCCGCATGAGGCCATGCACTATGCGGTGCGCAGTCGTGATTGGCACCACGTCATCGCGCTGCTTGGGCGCTTTATTCGCAACCTGCAAGGGCGACCACGCGAGATCCACATGATGGAGCAGTGGATCGAGCAATTACCCGCTGACCTGTTTGCTCAGGACCCTCGCCTCGGACTGTTTGCTGCCTGGTTGTGGTACAGTTGGGGGGATTTTCGGGCCGCTGAGGGATGGTTGGACCAGACAGAAAGCGCGCTCGCTCAGATGCCAGAGGGGAACACACG
>JAFMRP010000894.1 GCA_017354095.1 Ktedonobacteraceae bacterium | reverse complement strand
CACTTGCTCAAGCACATCGAGGTCCAATCTCCCTTCCAGCCTGACCGATCCCGGGTTGTTATAGAACGGATTGTTCGGCGCAAGCTGATCCAGAAACCACAACCTCTGCTGCGCGAAGGACAGCGGCAACCTCTTATCTCTCGTTGCCCTCACCAGCGGCGGCGCCCCGTCCTTCTCTCCAGCCCTCATCGCATCTTCTATCCGCCTCGCCAATCCTGCAGCCGTCGGCCCCTCGAAGATGCTCCTCACACCGATCCCCACTCCCATCCTTCTCTTCACTCGCGAGATCACTTGCGTCGCCAGTAACGAATGCCCTCCCATCTCGAAAAAGTTGTCCTCCACCCCGATCCGATCCCGTTTCAAGACCTCCCCAAAAAACCCGCAGACTATCTCCTCGACCGGCGTTCGCGGCGCCACATACTCCTGCTCCTCCCCTCTTCCCATCTCATTCACCACGGGCAGCCTCCTCCGATCCAACTTCCCGCTCGCCGTCAGCGGTATCTCTTCCAGCACCACTATCGTCTCGGGCACCATATATTCAGGCAATCTCTCGCGAACGTGCCTCTTCAACTCTCCCACTGTTACTGCCTCTTCGAACACTACATACCCGATCAGCCGCTTTCCTCCCCTCCCGTCATCCCTCGTCACTACCGCGCTCTGCTTTACCGATCGATGCGCATTCAACGCCGCCTCGATCTCTCCCAGTTCGATCCGATACCCTCTCACCTTCACCTGCTCATCCGTTCTCCCCAGATACTCGATGTTTCCATCCGCCAGATACCTTCCCACATCTCCCGTCCGATAGAGCCTCTCTCCTCCTCTTCCACTCAACCGGTGCGGAACGAACCTCTCCGCCGTCAGCTCCGCCCTCCTCTGATATCCCCTCGCCAGTCCCACCCCCCCAATGTAGATCTCTCCTCTCACTCCCACCGGCACCGCCTCCAACTCCCCGTCCAAGACATACAGCTTGATGTTCGCGATCGGCTTCCCTATCGGGATCACCTCCTTCTCCTCCTCTCCCTCGTTCTCCCACCAGCTCACATCTATCGCCGCTTCCGTCGGCCCGTACAGATTGCTCACCCGCGCCTGCGTTCTCCTCCTCACCCCCTCTTCCAACTCCTTCGTCAGCGCCTCCCCGCTGCACAGCACTCGCCGCAAACTCCTCACCTCTTCTATCCGCTCTTCTAAAAACACCCTCAGCATCGACGGCACGAAATGGATGGTCGTGATCTCCTCCTCTTTGATCGCCCTCAGCAGATACTCGCTGTCTTTCTGCCCGCCCACTCGCGCCATCACCAGCACTGCTCCACTCATCAGCGGCCAAAGCAACTCCCAGACCGACACATCAAAACTGAAGGTCGTCTTCTGCAACACCCTGTCGCTCTCCTCCAGCCCATACTTCTCCTGCATCCACAACAGCCGGTTCCGGATTCCCTCGTGCGTGTTCATCACTCCCTTCGGCCGGCCCGTCGATCCCGACGTGTAGATCACGTACGCCATCCCCTCTTCCCTCACTTCGCTTACTGCTGCCTCTCCGCTATATCTCCCTATCTCCTCCCAATCTCTATCCAGACAGACCACCTCCTCATTCTGCCACTCCAACAGCCCCAGTAACCGCTCCTGCGTGAGCAAGAGCCGGGCCTGCGCGTCCGCCAGCGTCAGCTCTATCCGCTGCCTGGGATCGGCTGTATCCACCGGCAGATAGGCTGCCCCAGCCTTGAGCACGCCCAGGATCGCGATTACCATCTCGAGCGATCGCTCCGCGCAGATGGCCACCACATCCTCTCCCTTCACTCCCTTGCTCCTCAGGTAGTGTGCCAGCTGGTTGGACCGCTGCTCCAGCTCTCGATAGCTCAGCTCCCCCTCCTCGCTCCTCACCGCTATCGCTGCCTCTCTTCGCCCTGCCTGCTCCGAGATGATCTCGTGCACCAACCGCCTCTCTTCATAGACAGTCTCCGTCTCATTCCATTCCTCGACGATCTGTCTCTTCTCGGCCTCCTCCATCAGCTCAATCTCACCTATCCGCCGATCCGCATTCCTGATCACATCCTCCACCAGCCGCTCATAATGTCTGGCTATCCTCCTGATCGTCTCAGCCTCGAACAGATCGAGGCTGTACATCAGAATCCCCTCAACCACTTCTTCGGATTCTGTCAGACTCAGCAGCAAATCGAATTCGGCCGCTCCCGTCTCTTCCTCAATTCCAACCATCTTCAGGCCGTCGAGAGTCAACTCCCCCCTTTCTACGTTCTGTAACACCATAAGCACCTGAAAGAGTGGGCCCCGGCTCAGGTCTCGCTCAGGATTGATCTCTTCCACCAGTTTCTCGAACGGCACCTCCTGATGTGCATAGGCCCCCAGCGCCACCTCTAGTTCTCTCCCGATCAACTCTCTGAAACTCGGACTGCCTGAGAGGTCGGTCCTCAGCACCAGCGTATTGACGAAAAAGCCGATCAAGCTTTCTATCTCTTTACGGGTTCGGTTTGCGATTACCGTCCCAACACTGAGATCCTCTTCTCCGCTGTATCTCATGAGAATCACTTTGAAGGCCGCCATGAGCACAATAAACAACGTCACGCCTTCTCTCTGAGCCAGTCTTCTCAGCCTTTCGCTCGCCTCCATCCCCAACGCTATCCTCTCGCTGCCTCCACGGTGGCTGGGCATCGCTGGTCTAGCATGGTCAGTCGGCAGTTCCAACGTTGCCGCATCCTTTAGTCGTTCCCTCCAATATCCGACCTCGCTCTCCAATAACCTCCCGGTCAGATATTCTCTCTGCCAGACGGCGAAATCAGCATATTGGATCGGCAACTCCGCCAGCGGCGAGGGCTCGCCTGCGATGTATGCGCGATAGAGATCCCTCACCTCTCCGATCAGTATCCCCATCGACCATCCATCGCTCACGATATGATGCATGGTGAAGAGAACCACATGCTGCTGCTCCTCCAGCTTCAATACTTTTACTCTCAGCAATGGCCCTTTGCTCAGATCGAAACCAGTCCTCGCTTCCCCTCTTGCTATCCTGATTACCTCTGCCTGGCTCTCTTCGGGCGGCCAACCCGCCAAGTCTATCCGCTCCAACATGCCCGGCTTCCATTCGTCTACCAGCTGGACCGGCTCGCCGTCCTCTACCTCGAACCGCGTCCTCAGCACCTCGTGTCTTCTGACGATCTCCTTGATCACTTGCTCAAGCACATCGAGGTCCA
>JAFMRP010000893.1 GCA_017354095.1 Ktedonobacteraceae bacterium | reverse complement strand
TGATGAAATGGGGATCGCCACCGACGTCGAAGGTGGTGATGGCCTGGCGTCCCGGGATGTCAAGCATCGCCACTTTGCCGCCCGCGAGCGCTGAGAAGCCCAACTGGCCGTCGCTGGTGATGGCTATGGATTGGGGTGCCTCGGCCAGCTTGATGGTGCGGTTGGGCTCGTGCGGGATGGTGAAGCCGGGATTGACGGGCGTCAACACGACAAGCTGATGATGCGCTTTGTCAGGCACGTAGACTTCCCCGGTGATCTCGTCGAAGTCCATCGGGCCATATTGGCCTCCGGATACCAGCGGAATGACCTCGCGTTTGTTCAGGCCAATCGCCACTACGCTGCCCTCGCTGGTAGTCACATAGACAGCCGCACCGGGCGGGATAGAGAGGTATGTGGGCCCGGCCGGGATATCGACACTACCCAGCTTTTTGCCGCTCACCGTATCGAAGCTCGACACCGCCTTGCCTGCTGAGACCCAGAGCTGGTTGCCGGTGGTATTGGTGACGGCTGATCCGACCGCGGCCACCGCCAGGCCATGGACCGGCCCGCCGGCATCGATGGTGCGTTTGATGGTACAGTTCGCGGTGTCCAGTCCGCTCACGGTGGATGCGTCGTTGCCGGCAGCAAAAATGGTGCTACTGCTCTGGTCGAGGGCCAGGAGCGTCGGGTGGCCGGGAACATTGGCGCTACAGATCGTCTCGCCGGTTTTCGCGGCCAGGATAGTCACTTTGTTGGCTTGCGGTTGTGTGACATAGAGGAAGCGTGCGTCGAGGCTGAGCAGGATCATCGACGGGGTGGCCGGTGTATTGAGCGTGCGCGTCACTTTCTGGGCGGCAACATCGATCACGCTGACGTCTTTGGCCGTGCCTGAGACGTAGGCCAGGTTGGGCGCTCCGCCGTCAGCGTGGGCGGCGGGCGATGGCACGATCAGCAGGAGCAGGAGGGCGCAGGCGGCCGCGATCCACCAGCGAGAGCTATTGGTCAAGCGAAAAGTCACGATTTCTACCTCATCAAACTTTGGGCGTCAGTGATTGCCAGGTTTTTCCTGAACCGTCGAGGCGGTACAGTTCGGTTGGATAGGACATGGAGAGATAGACCTGCCCGGCGTTATTCGGGTCGGCGACCAGTTCGAAGAGGTTGCCTTTGACCTGGGGCAGCGTCTTCCAGGTGCGTCCTCCGTCGCTGCTCTGGTACGTCTCTCTGGCCGTTTTGGCGTAGAGCATCTGTGGGTTGAGGGGCGAGACGGTGAGCGAGCCAAAGGCTGCCTGGCTTGTGACCAGGGTAAACGACTTCCCGTTATCGCTGGAGGCATAGACGCCGGCATCGCCAGTGACATAGATTGGCTTTCCTGCCCCTGTGGTTACGATGGGTGAGTAGACGGCGCCGTTGACGCCGCTGACCTTCTGCCAGGTCTTGCCGCCATCGCTGCTGCGCGCCATGCCTTCGTTACTGCCGATCAGGAGATCGTGCTTCGTGCCGGGAAGTGCGAGCAGGGTCGTGATGCGGCCAAAAGGCAGGGTGCCTGTCGCGGAGAAGTGCTGGCCGCCATCCATGCTCACCAGCAGTCCCTGAGCGCCCTTGCTGGAGACGTAGACATAGACCTGATCAGCGGTCTCGTTGCCGGCCCAGGCATGGTAAATTGTGCTATCGGAACTCAGGTCGGAAGCGTTGATGGCCAGTTTCCAGGTCTGACCCTGGTCATCGCTGCGATAAAGTCCGAGGCCCTGTGGGCGTGGGTTGAGCGTGGGATAGGTGAGCACGTAGACCCGTTTGGGATTGAGGGGGCTGCTGGTGAGTGAATCGGTCATCAGCCCTTCCATTAACTGGCCGGAGCCGGCGGCAACCTCCTTCCAGCTGGAGCCGTCGTCGGCTGAGCGGAACAGGCCATAGTGCGTGGCCAGGAGCACGGTTTTGTCGGGAAAGATCAGCAGCGAGTGAGGATGGTTGGCGTTGGTTCCGAAGCCATTCACCGCTGGCTGTGTGGGTGTGGCATTGACGTTGGGGTCGTTGGAGCCCGGGCTACAGGCGGCAAGCACCAGTAAGAGGGTGCCGATGAGCGTAAAGAGGACAGGCCGCCCTTTGCGGGCCTTACATTTTTGATCGCGGGCTTCTCTGTGGTGTTGCACCGGACTATATTGTAGATGGCGATGCCTGAAGATATCTTGCATCCTAAATCCTCATTATTTTATTGTCCCACTGTGAGCGAGGCTTTGGCCTCGTGCAATTTGTTGTCTGGCGTGCGCACCTGGATGCGAAGCTGCCAGTGCCCGGCCATTGCCAGGTCGCCGCTGGCACTGAAATTGCCTTTGCCATCCGGCTGCAGGTTGATGGTATCGGTACCCATGTCCATATCGAGCATGGTGGTGTACAGAGACACGCCGACATTCGTATCTAGCTTACCATTGCTGTCCATCACGCGTGCCGTAAAGGTGTTTGGTCCGAAGCGGTTGGGCGAGATGGTGAGCGTGATGGTATATTTGCCATCGCTGGTTTTCACGGTATCTGTGAAGGGCTTGACCTGCTGCTGCTGGTTTGTGCCGGGCGACGTGGACGTGGTTGGAGTGAGCGTGCCGGCAAAAACGGCCATCGCGGCGGTACAGAGCAGCACTGCCACGCCGAGCAGCGGTTCCCAGCGCAATACCCCGATGAGCCGCCTGGTCTGCTGTCCGATGCTCTGTGCGAGCAGCTTGGTTTCGAGCAGCGCCGTAACCGTGGCCTGGTCATATGTCGTGGTGGAGTCATCTTTCTCGATGGTGTCCTGGCCGCGTATGGCCTGGTATTTCTTATAATCTTTTGCCAGGCGTGGGCGGAAGAGGCCGACGTGGATGGCGCTGGTGCCCAGCAGCGCGGCAACCAGCAGCACTTTCACAATCAACGAGCGGCCATAGGCGGTCTGGTAGAGCTGTGCCCAGGAAGTGAGATGGACGGTAGCGTTGAAGGGGCCGCTCAGGGCCATGATGATGACACCGGCAATGGCCAGCGGCGTAAAGTGGGGGAGCGTGGTCAGCAGGGCGCGAGCCTGTTCAACCGGCGTGCTGCCTTTGAGCACCGGCAGGTAGGCCAGGGCGAGGTAGAGCATGCCGCCGACCCAGAGGGAGACGGCCAGTAGATGCAGCCAGTCTGACAGAATGGCGTAGATGGCGGTCTGTCCGGTGACGGAAGCGGCGTGGCCGGAGAAGGTCATGGCGATCAGCAGGGCCAGG
>JAFMRP010000892.1 GCA_017354095.1 Ktedonobacteraceae bacterium | reverse complement strand
AAAACAGGTCAACAGGCTGGCGAGCAGATCCGGTGAGATGAACGAGAGAATGCTGCCCAGGCGAAGTTTCCCGCTCGCCTCGCCATGAGCCGCCTTTGCTTCTTGCTCGATAGCGGAAGCCGAGGCCAGGAGCGCGCGCGCGTGTGGCATGATCTTTTGCCCGACGCTGGTGAGCGCCACGACTCCTTTTCGGTTACGCTCAAGAAGCGTCACGCCTAGCTCGTTTTCGAGAGATGCCAGAGCGTGACTTACCGCCGATTGCGTCAGGTTAATGCTATAGGCGGCTTCCGTGAAGCTACCTGTATCGGCCAGTGCGACAAAGCTTTGCAGTTGTGAGAAGTTCATATGTATGTTCCTCATAAGTTCATGACGAAAATGATTTGCGTTCATTGTACCAGGTCGAGTATACTCTTGCCAAGCAAAGTAACACATGAGGAACATACCATGACTACAGGGAAATTATTAGCAACGCAACAAAGTGATCAGGAAATGCCAATCTCTTCCGCAAACACAGGAACCGAACAGCTGGCAGCAGAGAGCGGCGAGGGAGCAACATTAATCAGGGTTCGGGCGCGCCATGTGCTCATCCTGGGCGGATTGACCGCGCTTGGACCGCTGTCTACCGACATGTATCTGCCCTCTCTACCAACTGTGAGCCACGATCTAGGGGCTACGATGTCGCAGACGCAGATCACCCTGACGGCCTGCATCCTTGGCCTGGCGCTGGGCCAGGTGATTTCCGGACCCATCAGTGACGCGCTGGGACGGCGCCGACCCTTGCTCATCGGCATTGCTGTTTACGCGCTCACGTCGCTACTCTGCATCGCAGCCCCTTCGATTGGCGCGCTCGCCGTACTGCGTTTTTTACAGGGGGTCGCCGGAGCCGCCGGGCTTGTGATCGCGCTCGCCATCGCCCGCGATCTCTATAGTGGTCTCACACTGGCTCGCAGCATTTCTCTGCTGATGACGGTAAACTTTCTCGCACCCATCGTTGCACCCGTACTTGGCAGCCAGTTGATCGTGTTTACCTCCTGGCACGGGATCTTTATCAGCCAGGCCCTCATCGGCATCGTGTTTCTGCTTGCGGTGACGTTTGGGCTCAGCGAGACGCTGGAAGCTTCCCGCCGTCAGAGCGGTGGCATCACTACCTTACTTTCGGCCTTCCGTGGCCTGCTGACAGACCGCCATTTCGTTGGCTATGCGCTCTCCAGCAGCTTCGCCTTCTCTGCCGGTATCGTCTACATTTCCGTTTCGCCGTTCATTTTACAGAACATCTACGGCCTCTCGCCGCAAATCTTTGGTTTCTTGTTCGGCATCAACGCGCTGGGGCTTACCATCATGTCTCAGGTCAGCGCAAAACTTATCGGCCGAGTATCGCCGCAAAGGCTTCTGACCTGGGGCATCGCGGCTATCGCTCTTGCGGGTGCGACGCTGCTCCTGGTGGTGCTCAGCGGGACCAACCTCTTTGGGGTACTGCTATCATTCTTTGTGATCACCGCCAGCCTGGGCTTCATCGCACCCAATGCCACGGCGCTGGCACTTGCTAACACAACTGCCAGAACAGCCGGGAGTGCGTCGGCCCTGCTGGGTGTGTTGCAATTTTCGATTGGTGCCGTGGTCGCGCCGCTGGTTGGTATCGGTGGTACTACGACTGCGGTTCCGATGGCTGGTGTCATCGCTGGATTTGGTATCGCTACCCTGATCACGTTTATCGTCTTCTGCCGCCCTGCCAGGGCAAAGTAGATTGCATTGCAGTAGTGGTTCCCGCTTTTGTGGAGCCACTGCTACAATGCGAGGAAGAAGAGCCTCGATCTATTCTGGCCTGTGCCTGGATTTACCTCTCCGCCCGATACTCAGAACAGAGCCGGTGCTGCCAATGCTCAGCACGCTTCCAGTGCTGCCGATACTCAAAACACTGCCAGTACTACCAACGCTCAGTACGCTCCCCAGGCTGCCAATACTAAACAGGCTTCCGACACTGAGCAGGCTTCCCGCGCTAAAAATGCTCACGATACTGAAGATGCTAAACAGGCAAAGAATGCTGCCAAAGCTGAAGCGGCGGGCCACGTTACGCGCGGGCTTTTTCCTGATCAGGGGAGAGATATTCGCCATTTTTTTCATCGGCTGATCCATTTCTACTATCATTGCTAAGCTCATACAGCAACCCTCACCCGGCCCGCCCGGCAAACGCGCAGATTTCGCGGATACCGCGCTCGATCTCAGTTTCGGAGGCTGCCAGCGAGATGCGTACGTAAGATTCGGAAACGTGGCCAAACCCACTGCCCGCTGCCACGCTGACGTTGCGCTCGCGCAGCAGGTCGAGCGTGAACTGGCGGCTGTGGCGCGGCTCTCCATTGGGACCACTGATATCAATGAGCGCGTAGAAAGCTCCGTGCGGCGTGTACGTGTAGCGCCCATGCTCTTTGAGCAGCCTGACCGCCAGGTCGCGCCGCGCTCGATACGCCTCGCGCATCTCCACCGCGCAATCCTGCGAACCGCTCAGGGCGGCCTCTCCGGCGCGCTGCACAATCGTACTGACGCTGGTGTGGCTGGCACAGAGCACTGAGACGATAGTGTTAAGCAGTTCCCGGCCCGCCACGACATAACCAACACGCCAGCCGGTCATGGCATAGGTTTTGGAGAAGGTGTAGACGCCGATGAAGCGCCCGGTCTCCATCTCTCCGGCCTCCAGCATTGTGCCAGGACTGACGTGCTGCCCCTCAAAAACAATCTCGTCGTAGCATTCATCGGCCAGCAGGTAGAGATCGTGGCGGCGCGCGAAGTTCAGCAGATGGTCAATCATCGTGGGTGGCAGAACGGCTCCGGTTGGATTGCCCGGAGTGTTGATGATCAACATACGCGTCCGGGGTGTTACCAGCCGTTCAAGTTGTTCTGGGTCCGGCTGCCACTCATTGCACGGGTCAAGCGGATAGGGTACAGGAATCGCGCTGCTGGTGGCCAGTTGCATGTAGTAGTGTGGCCAGCAGGGATCGGGAATGAGCACTTCATCGCCGCTATCAACCGTGGCGAGCATAGCAGCTAGCAGGGCGCCCGTGCCGCCCTGGGTGATGGCGATGTTATCTGGCTCGATCTGGTAACCATTGACGCGCGCGATCTTGTTGGCAAGTAATGCGCGCAGCCAGGGCCAACCTTCGGGCGGCCCGTAGGTCAGTGGCTCGCTGCTAATCGTCTCGCTGGCCGCCC
>JAFMRP010000891.1 GCA_017354095.1 Ktedonobacteraceae bacterium | reverse complement strand
ATTCCTCCCGCTGCCTTAATATGGTTATCTTTAATCAATATCCCATCACTCAAACCGAAGCGATGGTTCTGCCCGCCGCCCATCCGCACGGCGTATTTTTCCAGTGCGCGCAGTCCTGGTGTTGTTTTGCGTGTATCAAGAATGCGCGCCTGCGTGCCCTCCAGGGCGCGTACACATTGCGCGGTGAGGGTGGCAATGCCAGATAGGCGTCCAAGCAAGTTGAGCGCCACTCGCTCAGCGCTCAGGATCGAGCGAGCCGGACCACTGAGCCGCGCCAGCGCCTCTCCCGGCTGAACTGCCGTGCCATCCTGCACCAGCAGTTCCACTGTGATACGCTCATCGAGCAGGTGAAAGGTAGCGGCCATGGCGGACAAACCAGCCACGACGCCCGCCTGGCGTGTAAGCATGCTCCCCTCAGCCCACTGTTCGGCGGGAACGGTGGACAGCGTAGTGATATCGGCAAAGGCGCCATCTTCTTCCAGCGCCTGTTTAATCAGATCAACAGGTGGTCTAAGCATGAACAGCGACCTCCTTCTGAGCACATCTCGCAGCGTGCGGGGAGAGAAAAACAAAGCGGTGTCCCGCCAGATCGACATTTGTGCCCTGGTAATCCTGGCGCCAGTGGCTACCGCGACTCTCACGGCGCTCCAGGGCCGCAGCAATCACCAGTTCGGCCACCAGCAGCATATTCAGCGTCTCCACCAGGCGAGGCTGCGCCTCATCCTCAACATGCGCATGAGCCAATTGGGCACGCAGCGCGCGCGCCTGTTGCTGCGCTGTCAGCAGCCCCTCTTGATCGCGACTCAGCGAGACGGAGCGCCACATCAACTGGCGCAGCTCCTGGCGCGTACATCGTAATGTTTGCTCATCCACACAGGCGAACGGTATTGAATCGGCTTCTAGAGCGTCATCATAAGTGATCAGCGTCGCCGTGTGGGTCAAGGCAGCGCGCGCGGTGCCATTCCAACCAGCGGCAAGTTCATCGGCGATACGCACGCCATAGACCAATCCTTCCAGCAGCGAATTGCTGGCCAGGCGGTTGGCCCCATGGACGCCTGTACAGGCCACCTCGCCCACTGCATAGAGGGCCGGGACCGTAGTACGCCCGGCGGTATCGACCAGCACACCTCCCATGCAATAGTGCGCGGCAGGCTCGATGGGCAGCAGGTCTTTTGCCAGGTCAAGGCCATGCTGGCGGCAGAGCGCGGAAATGGTGGGGAAGCGAGCATGCATCTTCTCGGCGGGCAAGTGGCGTAGATCGAGATACTGATGGTCGGTCTGTTCGGCCTGCATCTCGCTGAGAATAGCGCGAGCCACGACGTCACGCGGTGCCAGTTCAGCCTGAGCGCTGTAGCGTGGCATAAAGCGTTCACCAGCGTGATTACGCAGATAGGCTCCCTCGCCGCGCACCGCTTCTGAAATCAGGTGTGTCTCATTATGCGCGACCAGCACAGTAGGATGGAATTGCATAAATTCCAGATCGGTAACGGCTGCTCCCGCCTGCCAGGCCAGCGCGGTCCCATCCGCAGTTGCTCCGGCAGGATTCGAGGTGTGCAGCCAGAGGCCACCGGCACCACCATTCGCCAGCACTGTAGCACGTGCCTGCAGCGTAAAGCGCTGTCCTTCACAGTCCAGCGCTTCTACGCCAATGCATCTACCATCGCGCAACAAGAGCCGCTCAACGAAGGTTTTCTCATACAACGTGATCGAAGAGCGCGCGCGCAGAGCAGCCATCAGGGCGCGCTCAATCTCAGCGCCCGTCGCGTCCCCGCCGGCATGCAAGACACGCCAGCGACTATGTGCTCCTTCACGGCCAAGCAGCAGCCCATCAGGGGTGGCATGACCTTCGCTCCCAGGATTGGCCCGGTCGAACTGTACTCCCAGCTGTATCAGCCAGCGCACAGCTTCGGGCGCCTGTTCCACTAGAATACGTACTGCCGCTTCATCGCACAATCCGGCCCCGGCGGCAATCGTATCCTGAAAATGTAGTGCGGGGGAATCATCGGCCCCCAACGCGACAGCCAGGCCTCCCTGGGCATAGCGGGTATTGCTCTCACCAAACTGGCCTTTGGTGAAAACCACGACGCGCATATGTTCAGGCAGGCGCAAGGCAACTGAGAGACCGGCGATACCGCCACCGATGATGGCGACATCGAAAGGTTGGCTGCGAACCATCCTTTGCTCCTTCAATATAAGTGTAGATTGTACACTTACTATTCAGACAAAAAAGAAAAGGTGTTATTTCTACACTATCCTTGATAGGTAAGTATACCAGAGAAATATGTGAAACTCAATGGGACAAAGGTAACATGTGGGATCACTTAAAAAGCCGTAGACAACGTATTCAGAAAGCTGCTGGCAGCCAGGGAAGCGGGCAGGTTCGGACACTGGCGGAACCGAACCTGCCGAAAGTGATATTTAGAGTGTAACGATGCGAATGGAGCTAATGGTGGCCTGGATAGTGGTAGTCTGGATAAGGATAGGGCCGCCCGCGATCGGTTTGTTGCCGGTAGCGACGCTCATGCGCACGCCATCGGAATAAAAGCCAACGATATGGCCCGGACGCACATCGATGCGATAGATATGCCAGTCATTGTCCATAATGTGATCGGTGACCACGCTCGTATTCTGTTGATCGTCACTGGGCCTGATGGTCACCAGGGCTTCCGGATAGACGCTATTGAATTTTGGCTTGTAGCCTGGTGGCTCAATGCCTGCAATTGTGGCACTATACCCGTCCTTGTCTGATGTTGGCTCAACTCTGAAAACGAACGCGCCTCCAAGCATGGCATTGACCACCTTCAGGCGAACTTCGATAGAATAGGCGCTGGCAGTGACCATGTAAGGGATGGTAATACCGTGATCGCCTTTCATCTCTGAAACCAGTTCATTCTGTGTTATTTTCCAGCCAGAGGTAGCGTGCCAATCCTCCAGCCCTTTTGACCAATCGGCCTGGTAGAGCACCGTCCCGCTGGGAGTGCTGGCGGCAGTTGGCGCTTTTGGCGTTGATTGAGCGGGAGGAGTCGAAGCTGTAGATGAACAGCTTGCCAGTACAAATGCGATCACCAGTACTCCGATGTAGCGAAGCGCGAACTTTGTAAATATGTGCTTCAGGCCATGTATCACAGTGCATAACCTCTCTATAGCAAACAATGTAACCCCCCTTTATATAAATAACGGTTACGTACTATACGTTAGTTTCTGGCTGC
>JAFMRP010000890.1 GCA_017354095.1 Ktedonobacteraceae bacterium | reverse complement strand
TAATAACGGTGGCGGCGGTGGTGGCAAGCACCATGGCGGTGGCGGCGGCAACTGACCACCTCCCTCTTTTGCCCTGAATGCCTGCTTTCTCAGGCGAAAAGCCGGAGCACTTACGCTCTCTCTGTGCTCCGGCTTTTCGCTCCTTCCACCCTTGACAATCTCCTCCTCAGAGTGCTATGCTGTACTTGCAGTCTCGACCCGAGAGTGCTAGCAATCATACTTGACAAATGTTGTATCATCCTTGCATACCATGAAAATACAGCTAGAGGTGCTCTGCGCGCGCTCAAATTGGCAACGAGGCGGTGTGAATACCTGGCTGAATGGGCTAAATATGCTGGATAAAAAAATTTAAGGGTGCGTGTATGACGCCGTTGAGTGATCGCAAACAGCGCATTTTGCGTGTGCTCGTTGAGGAGTACATTCATACCGCCACACCCGTCGCGTCCGAAGCGCTGGTGCGCAAGTATGCCCTCCCATTCAGTTCCGCGACCGTTCGCAATGAACTGGTTGGTCTGGAGGAGGCCGGGCTGATCTATCAGCCCCATACTTCCGCCGGACGTGTGCCCACCGACCTGGGATATCGCTACTTTGTCGAGCACCTCATGGAAGAGTCGACCCTGGCGCTCGATGAGCAGCGCCTCATTCGTCACCAGTTCTACCAGGTGCAGGATCAACTCGACCAGTGGGTACGCCTTACCGCTTCGGTCATGGCCCGGCTGCTCCATAGCGCCGCTGTAATGACTGCTCCGCGCTCGAATGAGGGGCGGCTCAAGCATTTTGAGCTGCTTTCCGTGACCGACCTCACGGCGCATATCGTGCTCGTCTTGAGCGATGGTACAGTCAAACAGCAGCGCCTTTTGTTAGAAACACCCATTCAACAGGAGGAGTTGAGCGCCATTTCAGATCGGCTCAATCGCTTGCTCCGTGACAAAAATGCTCTGGAGGTCGCTGGCCTGCTGACCCGGCTCGAATTCCCGCCGGTTGAGCGGCTCGTTACGACCACCATCGCTCGTATCCTGGAGCAGCATGGAGACCTGTTCGGCGATGTCTTCTACCGCGAAGGTGTGTTGAACATCCTAGAACAGCCCGAATATAGCCGCATGGGACCAGAAGAGGCACGCAACGAACGTGTGCGTAAGGTGATGGAGGTACTGGAGCAGAATCGCTTCCTGCCAGTTCTGGCGTCCCAGCTTAACATGACACGCGGGGTTCAGGTTATTATTGGCGGTGAAAATCAGTGGGATGAGATGAAAGATGTCAGCCTGGTGGTGGCGCGCTATGGACAGGAAGGGAAGGTTGGCGGCCTGCTGGGCATTATAGGACCCACGCGTATGCAATATGGCCGTGCTATCGCTGTCGTACGCTACATGACACAGGTCATGAATGAGCTACTTGCTGAAATGTATGGCTACGAATAAAACAGACAGGCTTACATTGTCACAAGCATAGATTTTATTGTTTTAGGAGGCAACTGTGCCAAAGGTTATTGGTATCGATCTGGGAACGACGAACTCCTGCGTCGCCGTGTTGGAAGGCAACGAACCGGTCGTTATTCCGAATGCGGAAGGTGCTCGTACTACCCCTTCAATTGTGGCTATCAACAAAAGCGGTGAGCGCCTTGTTGGTGAGGTCGCCAAGCGTCAGGCGATTACAAACCCTGAAAATACTGTCTTCTCCATTAAACGCTTTATGGGGCGCAAATATGAGGATCCCGAAGTCGATCGCGATAAGCGCCTGGTCCCCTACAAGGTTGTGCGCGCCAGCAATGGCGATGCCTGGGTTGAGATCCAGGGCAAACAATATAGCCCACCTGAAATCTCGGCTATGATCTTGCAGAAACTAAAGACCGATGCCGAAGCCTACCTGGGCGAGTCCGTTACTCAGGCCGTAATCACCGTTCCTGCCTACTTCAATGACGCTCAGCGCCAGGCTACCAAGGATGCTGGCCGTATCGCTGGCCTGGAGGTGCTGCGCATTATCAACGAGCCCACCGCCGCATCGCTGGCCTATGGCCTGGATAAGAAAAAAGATGAGCGCATCGCCGTCTATGATCTGGGTGGTGGCACGTTCGATATCTCGATTCTCGAACTTGGCGATGGCGTCTTCGAAGTGAAAAGCACCAACGGCGATACACACCTGGGCGGTGACGACTTTGACCAGCGCATCATCAACTGGATGGCCGATGAGTTCCGCAAAGAGCATGGCATCGACCTGCGCCAGGATCGCATGGCCCTGCAGCGCCTCAAAGAGGCCGGTGAGAAGGCAAAAAAAGAGCTGTCTAGCTCGATGCAGACGGAGATCAATCTGCCCTTCATTACCGCCGACGCCAGTGGCCCCAAGCACCTGACGATGACGCTGAGCCGCTCCAAGCTGGAACAGCTCGTTGAAGACCTGGTTGAGAAATCACGCGGCCCCGTCATGAAGGCGCTTTCCGACGCCAGTGTGCGCCCCGGCGAGATCAACGAAGTTGTGCTGGTAGGCGGTCAGACACGTATGCCTGCCGTGCAGACAATGGTGAAACGCATCTACGACCGCGAGCCTAACCGTGGCGTGAATCCCGACGAGGTTGTCGCGATTGGCGCGGCCATTCAGGCGGGTGTGCTAACGGGCGACGTGAAAGATGTGCTGCTGCTCGACGTGACCCCGCTCTCGCTGGGCATTGAGACGCTGGGCGGCGTCTTTACACGCCTGATCGAGCGCAACACGACCATCCCCACGCAGAAAGGCCAGGTCTTCTCGACCGCCAGCGATAATCAGTCCAGCGTCGAGATCCATGTCCTGCAGGGTGAGCGCGAGTTCGCCAAGGATAATAAGTCGCTCGGTACCTTCATCCTTGAGGGCATCCCACCCGCTCCACGCGGCGTACCACAGATCGAGGTGACCTTCGATATCGATGCTAACGGCATTCTCAATGTCTCGGCCCGCGATAAAGGCACCGGCCGTGAGCGCAAGCTGACCATCCGTCCCGAGAGCGGTCTGACGAAAGACCAGATCGAGCGCATGGTACGCGATGCCGAATCGCATGCCTCCGAGGATAAGCGCCGCAAAGAGGAAGTTGAGGAGCGCAACCAGGCCGATACCGCCGCCTACCGCTCCGAGAAGAGCCTCAGCGAACTGGGCGACAAGATTACCTCCGAGCAGAAGAGTGAGCTCGAAACGAAAATCGCCGACGTGCGTGCTGCTCTCGCTGGCGACGATATCGAGCGTATC
>JAFMRP010000160.1 GCA_017354095.1 Ktedonobacteraceae bacterium | reverse complement strand
GCAGGAGGGCCCCTCTTGTTCCGCTCGGCAACGCTGCTTTTGCAGCTACGGCTGCGCCGTCAGCCGAGCGGAGAGGCAGCCGCCCTCCTGCACCTCCCACCTTGCGCCCTTCACTTGAAGCTGACAGAGCAATTGTTCTTCTCTTTGAGAAAATCAAGAAGTGCTTTTTTTCTGGATAGCAGAGCTATGCACCACTATAGCAAACAGCAGAGCAGGTTGCAAGATAGCGCGCGTCAAATCGCTAAAACGTGGGGGTTTACAAGTTGGTCGAGGTATGGTATGATCTAGCGCGTCAGGGGATGTAGCTCAGCTGGGAGAGCGCGACAATCGCACTGTCGAGGTCAGGGGTTCGAGCCCCCTCATCTCCACTGAATCGTGCCATCACATACATACCTTGCAAATCGCAAATGTTTGTGGTATAGTGTAACCGGTATAAAAAGTGCGAGGAGCAGGAGTAGTAGGTCGCTTTCGTGCAGAGAGCAGCCGGGTGGTGCGAGGCTGCAACGCTGGCCGAACTCGCCTGTGAGCAGCAAGAGCGAAAGAGATGCAGGTACTTTTGTACAGAGCAGTCAAGTAGAGCTTGCCGGGAAGCCCGTTATAGCTTATAATCGAGAGTAGATCGAGGACGTACCAGTTCACCATTTCACATGGGCCTGTAGCGCAGCTGGGAGAGCGTCTCTATGGCATGGAGAAGGTCAGGGGTTCGAATCCCCTCAGGTCCACCGCTTACGCCTTGATCGAAAATCAGGGTGGTACCACGGAAGAGCCTTTCGTCCCTTGCGGATGGAAGGCTTTTTATATTGCATTTATTATTCTTAACTTATGAGAGGCTAGCGCAATAGCACGAGACGTCTTTGGGACAAGAGATAGGAAGGGCAACCTCAAGGGCCCCACTCCACCTCTCCCTGCCCCTTGCCCCTACGGATGCGGAGCGCGCTGTTCCTGGGCAGGTTTCGTGTTTCAGAAGTATTGCGGGGAGGACTATTATGATTACACGGACCAGATACAATCCTAAAGAGATCGAAAGCAAGTGGCAGGCGCAGTGGGAAGCGCAAAACCTCTATCACGCTGCTGACGACTCGCCTGAGCAAAAATTTTATCACCTGGTAATGTTTCCTTATCCTTCTGGCGACCTGCATATGGGTCACTGGTATAACTACTCTCCTTTTGATGCTTATGGTCGTTTCAAGCGTATGCAGGGCTATAATGTGATGCAGCCCATCGGGTTCGATGCTTTTGGCCTACCCGCCGAGAATGCAGCGATCAAGCGCGGCATTCAGGCTCGTACCTGGACGCTGGCCAATATCGAGAATATGCGCAAGCAGCTGCGCGCGATGGGAGCGCAGTGGGACTGGCAGCGCGAGGTTGTTACCTGTCTGCCGGACTACTATAAATGGACGCAGTGGCTGTTTCTGCAATTCTATAAGCATGGTCTGGCGTATCGCACCAAGGCGCCCGCCAACTGGTGTCCCAGTTGCCACACTACCCTGGCCAACGAACAGGTGCTGGGTGATGGCACCTGTGAGCGATGCGGCAGTGTTGTGATCCGCAAGGAGATTGATCAGTGGCTGCTGAAAATCTCTTCTTATGCCGAGCGCCTGCTGGACTTCTCCGAGGTCATTGATTGGCCAGAAAAGACCATCATCATGCAGCGCAACTGGATCGGGCGCAGCGAGGGCGCGGAGATCCGCTTCACGGCGGAGATCGATGGCCAGCACGAAGAGATCCCGGTATTCACAACCCGGCCCGACACGGTCTATGGCGTTACCTTTTTCGTGCTGGCTCCCGAACATCCCTGGGTGGAGAAGATTACCACGCCAGAGCAGAGGGCAGTGGTGGAAGCCTACGTCGAAGAGGCGCGGCGCATGACCGAGATCGAGCGCATGAGCACGGAGAAGGACAAGAGCGGCGTCTTCACCGGCGGCTACGTGACCAATCCACTCAACGGTGAGCAGGTACCGGTCTGGATCGCCGATTATGTGCTGATGGGCTATGGCGCGGGCGCGATCATGGGCGTACCGGCGCACGACCAGCGAGACTTCGAGTTCGCGCGCAAATTTGACATACCCATCCGGGAGGTAATTCGTCCGGCTGACGAGGAGCCAAGCGATCCCTCCACCTGGGAGGAGGCTCACAGCCACCTGGGTGTGATGGTCAATTCCGGTCCCTTCGATGGTACGCCTGCCGACCAGGCAATCAAGCAGGTCACGCGCCACCTGGAAGAGCGGGGCATTGGCAAATATATGGTCACCTACCGCCTGCGCGACTGGCTGATCAGCCGTCAGCGCTACTGGGGGGCACCTATACCCGTTGTTTACTGTCCGAAAGACGGTATGCAGCCGGTGCCGGAGGAGCAACTGCCGGTCTGGCTGCCCGAGAATGTGCAGTTCAAATCGACGGGTGAATCGCCGCTGCGCTATGAGGCCGACTTCCTGAATACGACCTGTCCTGTCTGTGGTGGTCCGGCGACGCGCGAGGCTGATACTATGGACACCTTCATCGACTCGTCCTGGTATTACCTGCGCTATGCTGATCCGCATAACGAGCAGCAGGCCTGGAGCCCAGAGAAGCTGCAAAAGTGGGCCCCGGTTGATCAATATGTTGGCGGCGTCGAGCATGCCATCCTGCACCTGCTGTACTCGCGTTTCTTTGTCAAAGCGCTGCACGACATGGGTCATCTGAATTTCGATGAGCCATTTCTGCGCCTGTTCCACCAGGGTATGGTGCTGGGGTCAGATGGTCAGAAGATGTCGAAGTCGCGAGGCAATGTCGAGGCGCCTGACAAATATGTCGAGAAGTATGGTGCCGACACGGTGCGCTGCTACATGATGTTCATCGGACCCTTTGAGGCTGGCGGCTCCTTCAAGGCGGAGAACCTGGAGGGGGTCTGGCGTTTCCTGAATCGTGTGTGGAGCCTGGTGGGCGAAACCGGGATTGGGAGCAAGGCGAGCGAGGGTGAGAGCGCCGAGAGCAAAGCGATTGAGCGCCTGCGCCATAAGACCATTAAGCGCGTCACAGACGATCTGAGCGGCTTCCGCTTTAACACGGCACTGGCGGCGATGATGGAATACAACAACGCGCTGATCAAGCAGCAAAACGAGCCTGTGGCGAGCAGCGCGGCCTATCGTAGGGCGGTGGAGACGCTGCTGCAACTGCTGGCGCCGCTGGCACCGCATATCGCGGAAGAGCTGTGGAACCAGATGGGGCATAGTGAGAGCATCCATACGACCTCCTGGCCGAGCTATGATGAGGCGATGACACAGGACGAGACTTTTACGCTGGTTGTGCAGGTCAATGGTAAAGTGCGCGAGCGCATCGAAGTGGCAGCCAACATTGGCGAGGAAGAAGTGCGCAAGACGGCCCTGGCCAGTCCTAAAGTACTATCATTCATCGGTGAGACCACGGTTCAGAAAGTCATCTATATTCCGGGACGCCTGGTTAATATCGTCGTGCGTAACAAATAGCGCGTTTCCCCGGCTCCCGCAAGCTCACCTGCCACCCGCGAGGGATGGCAGGTGACGAGCCGGACCCCGCAAGGAGAGCTGGCCACCCGCAAGGGGTGGCCTTACATGTCCTGTGGGCCCGAGGGTTGGCAGGTGGCGAACCGGCCACCCGCAAGAGGTGGCCCTACATTTTGGGTGAGGCATGAGGCAGATACCCCAGAGTAATTCGCTGTTCTCCTTTTATTTATGGTTGTTTTCTGAGATACCTCGCTGTAACCTGGCAACAGATATTATCTGTAGAGCCAAAAAGAAAAAGACCTGAAAAGACACCGCAAAAAGAAAATAAATTTCAGGTGATTCGTGTTATCTATTACGAGGGGTTCATTCTCGATGGAACTTTCTTAAGGTTCCAAACGTATATACGGCAGATGAGTCGTGTGGGCCGGCGTTTTCGGGGCCCGGGCACATGAAGAAGCTTTCAGGCAGTATTTTAGCGATCGATCCCATCAGATGGGATTGAGGTTGTTAGTGAGATATTTCACATCAGTAATGTAACGCAATAGATAGCCGCGACATCCTTTTCCGCTTATACTTTGCGTGTAAAGAATAAATAGGTGTGGAGGTTGAGGGGAACAACGATGAAGTTGTTTATAAGCACAGTAGCTAATGCACGCAGATTGGTATTTGAAAACTTGTAGTGTTAAACGTCTAACCGGGTAGATGGCTTCTCTTTCTAAAACCAGAAACCAGGGCAGGCAGAAGAATATAGCGCTCGGCGGAAAATAGAGGCGGTACGCCCATAGGGCATCAGGTGGAAGGACTAACATTATGAACACAAGACCACTAGAACTCGCTCCAAATCTTAATAATGCGGTAACTGAAACTGAAGAACTGACCCTCTATGGTTTCACCCAGGAGGAGGTTATATCGCTTCTCTGGCTGCGCCAGTGGTATCAAAACGGCGGCAGCGATCGTATGGAAGTTGTACGCCGCCTTGAGTTTACCAGACATCTCGTCAAGCATGGTTTGCTTGAACCTTAATTCATCATTACAGTCCGGGAGGTAATCTCCCGGACTTTTTGATTCCTTCCACCGTTTGTTGTGAGCGGCTTTTCTTTCATCTACAACTTCTCTCCCCCCGTAACGTATAGCAAGCAGAGCAGCAGGTTTTCCCTGCAGGAGGGCCTTACAAGCGAGCCGGCAGTCCTCTGTATTCCGACCACCAACGACGCTGCGCGTCTACGAACTGCGTTCGTCAGGTGGTCGGAAAGGAATCACCCGCAAGGGGTGGCCCTACATTTCCCGTGGGCACGAGCGGGATGGACCACCATAATTAGTCAATGTTCATGTGGCGGCTCGCGAAAAAGGAAGAAGGGGATTTTCGGGGACACCCCCTCCTCTTATTCCGATCACCAACGACGCTGCGCGTCTAGCGCTACGCGCTCAGGTGATCGGAGAAGAAGTACCCCGGCAAGGGGCTCCTCTTGTTCCGCTCGGCAACGGCGCTAGCGCGCCCCCTTGATAGACCGTCAGAAACGGCGCTGGCGCGCCTACGCTGCGCGTCATCTGACGGCAAGGCGTTCCCGCTGCGCGGTCAGCCGAGCGGAGAGGCAGCCGCCCCTTGCAACCCCGCTCAAGTGAACGCGTATGGGGACTCCGAGCCCCTGGTAGGGCTGTCAAGCAGTGATGGCCCAGATGAAGGATGTATAAGAGCTGATATGCGCATAATTCTTTACCTTGGAAAGGGCGGCGTTGGCAAGACCACCATCTCCGCCGCCACAGCCGTGCGCGCCGCCGCGCTGGGCAAACGTACTCTTGTCGTCAGCACTGACCTGGCCCACAGCCTTGCTGATTGTCTGAACACAACCCTGACCTCTGAGCCGCGCGAAATCGCGCCTAATCTCTGGGCACAGGAGGTCAATGTGCTCGACGAGATGCGCAGGGGCTGGAACAAAGTTCAGGAGACGATGACCAAAACGCTGCGCAAGCAGGGCATTGACGATGTAATGGCGGAAGAGCTGGCCCTTATACCTGGTATGGATGAGATCGTCAGCCTGATCAATATCTACCGCAACGCACGCGAGGGTCACTTTGAGGCGGTGGTGATCGATGCCGCTCCCACCGGGGAGACTGTGCGCCTGCTCAGCATGCCTGACACGTTCCAATGGTATGCGGGTCGCCTTATGAATCTGCAAAATAGTACCGCACTCAACCTTGCTCGTCCACTGATCAAAGCCTTTCTGCCATCCGCTGAAATCCTCGACTCGGTTAAAAAGCTCAGCGAGCGTGTAAAAACGCTGCGCGCCGTTCTGAGTAACCCTGATATCAGCACTTATCGTCCAGTTGTGAATCCAGAGCGCATGGTTATCAAGGAGGCGCTGCGGGCCGAAACTTACCTCTCTCTGTTTGGCTACCCCATCGATGGTGTGATGTGTAACCGCGTGATCCAGGCCGCTGACTACCAGGACTCATTCATGCAGAATCTTTATACCAACCAGGAGAAGCTGCGCCAGCGTATTCACGACACCTTCGCTCCGTTGCCCATCTGGGAGGTGCCTTATTATCCACAAGAAATCATTGGTCTGGAGCAATTGAAGGAGCTTGGCCAGCAGATTTTCGGTGAGCAGGACCCAACGCAGGTCTTCCATCGCGGTCCCGTGCAGGAGATTACGCGGCAGGGAGATACCTATATCCTGCGCCTTCCATTGCCACACGTCGAGATGAATAAGGTGCAGATGACGAAAAAAGGCGATGAGATGATTGTTGAAATTGGTAATTTCAAGCGAGACATTACGCTGCCCTCTGTGCTGGCCAATCATGCTGCTACGGTGGCCCGTTTTGCCAACAAGGCTCTGGAGATCCATTTTAACCTGCTCGATCAGCCGAAGGATAAAACGGCTTGAATTTCTCCTCGCCCGCTGCGCCTGCCAGAGCAAGAAGAGCAGGAAGAACGCGAGCCGACACAAACAAATCCGCTTGACTCCTCCTCGCGCTACAGGGTTGGGGAGGAGAGCCCCGTATCAAGTTGCTCCTGAGTAACTTTCGCTCCGTGTATATCTGCTCCGTCGAGATATGCCTGATCGAGAATGGCGCCAGTGAGATCGGCTTGCTTCAAGTCAGCACCATTAAGGTAGGCTCCACTCAGATTGGCATTTGTGAGGTTCGCACCATTGAGATCAGCACCATTGAGGTAGGCTCCACTCAGATTGGCATTTGTGAGATTAGCCCCCCCGAGATCGGCTTTATTAAGTATAGCGCCAGTGAGATCGGCGCCAGTGAGATCGGCTTGCTTCAAATCAGCCTCTTCCAACAGAGCGCCAGTGAGATCACTTCTGTGAAAAGCTGCCCCACCGAGTTTTGCCTTCATGAAACCAGCTTGATGCATGTGAGCCTCGCTGAGATTTGCTTGCCGTAAATCTGCGCTGAGCAGCGAAGTTTTCACGAGGTAAGATTGGCGCAGATTAGCTCCTGAGAGATTAGCATTGATCATCCAAGACCCTTCCAGATGGGCTTCGCTGAGATTCGCGCTGCTGAAGTTTATGCGACTCAGATCGGCCTCCTGAAGTTGGATTTGAGGAAGCGCAACTCCACGCAGGTCTGCTCCAGAAAGGGCATTGCTTCCTTTCAGTGCATCGCCAACAAATTGAGCAGGAAATCCATTGCTACTGAAAAACTTCAGCATGCTTATCTGTTGCTCGTTACTTAATGATTTTAAAACCTGGCCAAGTCGTTGTCGTGCCATCCGTGAAATCTCTGGATTGTCGGCCAGAACGGTAAGATAGTAGGTTTGGAAGATCAGCTCCTGCATCATCATCGTATATTGCTCACTTGACCTCTCTTGCGTGAACACTTGCCAGGCTGAGATACCAAGACTGGTCAAGATAGCCAAGGTAAGAGCGACCCAGACAGTTTGAGTTGCATTTCCTCCGCTCACAAGATTGATCAGGAAGCCAATGATCGCACCTATTAAGCCAGAGAGAACGGCAAGCATCGAGGGATGAAATATGATCTGGCTCAGACGCAGAGGTCGTTTCATGCATCTATGCTCCTTACATCTTATTCTTTTTCCTGCATCTTACTCGCTTGATCTGTTCCTGACAAGGGCTCTGTAAATGTGCCGCTTGACAAGTTTTGTACTAATCGATATAATACAAACATACATATATGGAGAACACCTGTCTCGTATTCAAGCGATTCTGGTGTACTGTCGTTGCCATATCATGCGGGGGAGTTTTATGTCGATTTTCTTTTATTGGTTTACATTCATATTCTCCTGGATCCTGGGGAGTTTCATAGTTTTGGCCGCGCTCTTGAGTTACCGCAATAAGGAGGTACGGGGCCAATTTCTCCAGATCTATGAGCGAGGGGCAAGGCGTTCCTTACATCCAGAGATTGCCACGCGCTCAGCTCCGGCAGCGGCACTTGGCACAGGGATAGGCATGATCGTTTTCTCGTGCCTCACCCTTCTCCCCTTGCCACGTGGATTACAGCTTTTTCCGCCATTGTGGCTCCCTATCTTTGGGGCTGGTATTGGCTATGTGTGTGCATGGAAGATCACGCAGAGACGAGCACTTCTGCACGCTCGCAGGCAAGGGCAGTTGCAGGCAGATCTCACCATGCGACAGGCACGCCACTATTTGCAGTGGTATCACTTTCTCACACCCTGGCTCCTGGTGCTCACCTGGACCGTGATCCTCTGCCTTCAATTGGGGCCGTACATTGGCCAACCTCTCACGGGGATCAACAGCCAGCAATCAGCGATTGTACTAAACTGGTTTGATGTGCTAAGCGCGTCCGGCATGGGGTTGCTGCTGGCTCTTATCGGCTGGTTTTTGCTCAGGAACGTTGTCCAGGCACCCAGAGTCTTGCCATCTCAGGATATTGAGCTAGCCGCGCTCACTGAGCATGCTATGCGCCAGGAAGCAGTGAGACACGTGCATATAGGGACGCTGGGTAGTCTTACACTACTCCTTTTAGGGCCAACCTTCATTATACCGAACATGTGGCTTCGCCTGGGACTTGTCCTCCTCCTGTTTCTCATCACATTCGG
>JAFMRP010000159.1 GCA_017354095.1 Ktedonobacteraceae bacterium | reverse complement strand
GGAGTGTTTTCTTCAAAGAACTTCCGGCACGGCTCAAACGGGCCTCCGCTCCCACACGACTGCCCTCTTCAAGCCTGTTTAAAGCGGCCGCTGTGCGCTTTTCGCGTGAGCTTACTCTCGCGCAGATACCAGACCTGGAAATCGCTAACTTTGATTGGACTGACGAGGAACAGCAGCAATACGATGATCTGCTGGCTGATTTTATCCCACCAGACGAACGGCCATTCCGCCATCGTTTGCTTGGCAATCCCGATATTATTCAGGACGACTTGCGTATGCAATGCCAGCTCATCTCGCATGGCGTAACCGGCGATGACGACCCGCGTGAGCAGGAACTGGCATCAGGAGCCAGGGAGTGGCAACTACTGTTCCAGGTCGATACCGATGAGCGCATCGGTATGCGCTGGGCTAGCAGTGGTATGCTCTATTACTCCATCACTACCGGCGACTTGTGCTCGCAACGTTTTGACAATACCTGGCTGATCCTGCAGTCTGAGTGAGTATGGCAACTGTGACCTTACCACAACTGGTAAGCCCGGGAAGGAGAAGGAACTCAATGAAGTATCTATCGGGCCTGTTCTTATTGACTCTGCTCATACTATTAAGTGGCTGTGAGGTGACGATTACCCCGACCGGTGTGCAGACAACCACGCCTACAGCAATATCAATGGGCAATAATCAGGCAGAGCCGCAATGGGGCACGCGCACAAAAACGAGCGGCTGCCAGGTGAATGGTCCCTTGCAGGATCAGGCCTGTACGCCGGGCGCGATCTTTCCTGATGCTACAAAGGAGCAGATTTGCGTACCCGGCTATGCCAGTTCGGTGCGCAATGTATCGACCAGCCTGAAAAATAAGGTATACGCCTCGTATGGCGTCAAAACACGCCGTCCAGGTCAATACGAAGTTGATCACCTCGTTAGCCTGCAACTGGGCGGCTCCAACGATATCTCGAACCTCTGGCCCGAAGCTGCGGAACCGAAACCAGGCTTCCACGAGAAAGATCGCGTGGAGAATTGGCTGCACGATCAGGTGTGCGACGGAAAAATGACGCTGAAGGATGCACAGATCAAAATCGCTACCAACTGGCTTGCGGTCTATCAAACCATTCCCAGCCAGTTTAACGGCTCGGATAGCGACGATAGTGGCTAGCAGGGACGCCGGGCCACCCATCGGTAACAATGGGAGGTCACAGCGCTGTGAATATCAAACAATTCATTGTCGAAGGCTTGGGTCATCAATCGTATCTTGTCACCGATGAACAGAGTGGTCAGGCAGTCGTTGTCGATCCACGTAGAGATATTGATGCCTACCTGCAGACCGCACAGCGCCAGGGCACACACATTACCCATGTTCTGGAAACTCATATCCACAACGATTACGTTTCAGGCACTCGTGAACTGGCGAGCCGCACACAGGCTACCATTGTCGCCAGCGCCCTCGATCCGTTGCTCTACGCTCATCTGCCCGTGCGCGAGGATGATCACATCTCTGTTGGCAGCCTCGCGTTCAGGACGCTGGCCACGCCAGGACATACCCCCGCGCACGTTAGCTATCTGCTGCTCGAAAGCGGTCAGGCATCACCATCAGCCCTGTTCAGCGGTGGCAGCCTGCTGGCGGGCAGCGCCGGCCGCACCGACCTGTTTGGTCCGGTGCTGACCCTCACACTGACACGCCAGCAGTTCCATACCCTGCGCCGCCTGCTCAATACTCTGCCCGGTCACGTGCGCGTCTATCCCACCCACGGTGCAGGCTCGTTCTGCATGGCCACTTCCTATGGCTCCGCCCGCTCCACAACTATCGCTCAGGAACGCCTTGTGAACCCCGCAGCCCTGGCCCGCAGCGAAGCCGAGTTTGTCGAGCACCAGGTGTCTGGCTATGGTCCCTACCCTGCCTATTATAACCATATAGGCCCGATCAACAAGCACGGACCGCGCGTCCTTGGCAGTATTCCCTCCCCGCCCGCGCTCGCACCACAGACAGTATGGCGCCGCCTCAATGACGATGGCGTGCCCTTGATTGATGGACGCCCGAGCGATGCCTTTGCGCGCGAGCATATTCCTGGCTCTCTCAATATCGAACTGGGCGACTCCTTCGCTACCTATGCCGGCTGGCTACTTCCCTTCAACATACCGCTGATGTTGCTGATCGAAGACGAAGAGGGACGACGCGAGGCCGTTGTGCAGTTGCTACGCATAGGCTATGAACGAGTCGAGGGCTATCTGGATGGCGGCATCTCTTCCTGGCAGGCCGCCGCGCTCCCCTCCAGCAGTTTTGCCAGCATTGATATCGCTACACTCTATAAGCGCTGGTCTCACCATGAAACACCTTTTGTTCTTGATGTGCGCCTCCCCGGCGAATGGCGTTCAGGCCATATCCCCGGAGCCTACCATATCCATATCAGCGATCTGCCACAGCGCATGACCGAATTGCCCACTGATCAGCCCATCATGGTGCTCTGCCACACCGGCTACCGCGCCGAGATTGCCGCCAGTATACTGGCCGCCAGTGGTCGCGAAGTCATCGCCGTTCGTGGTGGTATGGGCGATTGGCTCAACCTGAACCTGCCTACCGAACAGGGCGAGCCCGCTCATCCTACGCCACATACGCACTAGAGCTGATTCTTGCCAACCCTATACTTGCACGTATGGCCTGATCACCGCCTTGAGCAACTCGAAATTTGGTAGCGTACCGGTCGAGACTCCTACCCAACTACCATCTTGTGCTCTGACATGGATGCTTCTTGGAGTACCAAATACATTGATGTAGGCATCTCTGCTAGGACCAGGCCTTCTATAAATCACAATACTTTCCATCTCCTCATTGATCTCGACTCTCGTTACCTCTTGCCAGAGAATTCGCTTTACCCAAACACTCCCCAACTGGTCCACGTGAATTTTCTCGAAGAGAGCCGTTACCGGCAGCCCTGCCCTGAACTCGTTCTCTATTTGAAACTGGTTCGCCGGTATCCAGGTGCAGCCAGATCGATCGACCTGGAGAGCACTGGATCGATCAACTCGGAATACGCCAAAGGTCACGATCTGTCCCTCATTTAACACGTTCTGTGCCGCCGGAATCAAATAGCGCGCACTTTCTACTTCAATCGTTTTGCCCAGTTTTTCTATTCTGGCAAATGTTCCGTCAAGCGTCAGCATTGAGCCATCTTGACATTGCAGCATGTATTTATAGTTGGCCGTACTGTATGTGGTGGAAGGTGCATCACCGCTTACCTGGGCAGTTGTATGCGTAGATGTAGTTACTTTGAGCTGCACAGACACTATCTGATCCCAGCGGTGTGCTCGGACCCTTTCTCCTCTCACATATATGAACCCATGCTCATGTACATATACACGTAACTTACTAGCACGTCGGTGTTTGCGAAACATATATACTGCTAACCCGGTGGGCACCATTGGTAGGATCAGAAAAAACAGAGATGGCAGCACCGAGGTAGAATAATGCAGCGCTTCGGCTATTGCTCCCAAGGGGATCACGAGCATGATTACCGCGAAAGCGAAGCCAAAGGTTGCGGCAAGCAAATAGCCAATAGAAGGTTTATATGTAGCCTTAAGCATACCCAACTCATAGGACATGGCCAGTTGTTGTGTATCAATCATCTGCGCTACTCATCTGTTCACTGTTGGACCTAAGAACATAAAAGACGAAGACGAATATCAATAATCATTCATGACCGGACTATACCTGTACATACGGCCTGATCACTGCCTTGAGCACCTCTATATTCGGTACCCTGCCAGTCGCGATGCCTGCCCACCTGAACCATTTACCATGCTTTCTGATGCTAATGCTGCCTATACGCTCATTGATCTCAAAACCTTTTACCTCTGGCCAGAACAATCGATTCCCCTGCCAGGCGATCCCCTGCTGATCCACGTAGAGCTCGCCAAAAGCCACAGGCTGCCCTGCATTGAATGCGTTCTGCGCCGCCGGGATCTGGTAGCGCGCGCTCTCCCATTCAATCGTTTTGCCCAGTTCTTTTAGCTTAGAAAATGTTTCTTTGAGTTCCAGCGTTGAGCCATCCTGGCATTGCAGCATGTATTTATGGTGATAAGTGGTGCTTGTTGTCCCATTAGAACTGGTTGTAGACGCGGTTACCTGATGCCAGACAAATGCTATCTGGTCCCAACGGATCACGCGTGTCTCATGTTTTCCCAGGTATACCAATCCTTGCTCATGCACAAACACGCGCAACTTGCGATTGCGAAACGTCGCTATTAAAAGCCCGATGAATACAATTGGCACAATGAGAAAAAGTAGCAGTGGTAAGACCAAAAACGAGGAAAACACGGGAAATGCGCGGCCTGGAACATCTGAGAATATGCCAATTACTGGTGTAATAATACCTAAAATGAAAAACAGAGCAATAGAAAAAACAACCATCTTCAAGATGGTGGAGGGTTTGTACTCAGCCCTGAACGCACCAAGATCATAGGACGCGGCTAGCTGTTGTATCTCGATCATCTGTTGTTGCATAAAGCAAAATCTCCTGGTCTCATATATATATACATAAAAGACGAAGGCCAGGACTCATAATCAATTCAACAGCGGCTCTCTTTAGTCGTATAAAACCATTTTCAAACAGCAGCGGGTCCGCGCTGAAACCACGCGGACCCGTTCCCTTAGCCCTCCATATCCAGCGTCTTGTACAGAAATGCCAGCATATCACTCTCCTCCTCAATCACCTTGGCTACTGGCTTCCCAAAGCCATGTCCCGCCTTCATCTCCAGCCGCAGCAGAATCGGATTGCCTCCACTCTGCGCGGCCTGCAACGTCGCTGCGAATTTCTTCGCGTGGGCCGGCACGACGCGATCATCGGTATCCGCTGTCATAATCAATGTTGGCGGATACACTACACCTTCCCGCACGTTATGCAGGGGCGAATAAGCGTAGAGGAAACGAAAATGATCGGCGTTCTTTTCGGCATTGCCGTATTCCACTACCCAATAGCGTCCGACCGTGAACTTATGATAGCGCAACATATCCGTTACCGGCACACGGCAGACCACCGCGCCATACAACTCAGGCCGCTGCACCATGCAGGCCGCCACCAGCAGACCACCGTTGCTGCCTCCATTGATCGCCAGGCGCGGTGTGCTGGTATAACCGCTGGCAATTAGCCACTCGGCAGCCGAAATGAAGTCATCAAAAACATTCTGCTTTTTTTCAAACATCCCGGCGTGATGCCATTCCTCGCCATATTCACCACCACCACGCAGATTGGGCACAGCATATACGCCCCCATTCTCCACCCAGACCAGCGCTGTGATTTTGAACTCTGGCATCAGGCTGATATCGAAGCCTCCATAGCCATACAGCAGCGTGGGATTGTCGCCATCCAATTTCACCCCCTTTTTATGGGTCAGAAACATTGGGATACGCGTGCCATCCTTCGATGTATAAAACACCTGCTTTGTCTCATACCGCTCGGGATCGAATGTCAATTGCGGCACATGTAGAGACACAAGCGTTCCGCTCGTGAAGTCGTAACGATAAACGCCCGCCGGGTAGAGAAACGAGGTGAAGCTCAGAAATAGCTCGCTATCCCGGGGACGGCCCGCAATAGCGATAATCGAGCCGGGCGCGGGCAGCTTAATCTCACCACCAGGATTCCCCTGCAGCGTATATAACTGCAGGCGATGCTGCGCGTCATGCTTATAACACACCACCAGCTGCTGATTGACCATCTGCACGTGATCAACTACATCCCGGCTCTCTGGCACTACCTCGCGCCAATGCTCGCGCTCAGGCTTTCGGATATCGATGGCGATCACGCGTCCACGTGGCGCATCGAGTGTCGTATGAAAGTAGAAAACCGGCCCATCATTGCCACTAAAATCGTAACGTGCGTCAAAATCATCCAGCAGGCGTACAAAATCGCCCTCGTTCGTCACTTCGCGATAATAGAACCGGTTGCGCGTATCCGTACCATGCCAGACATGCAGCATCAAGTATTGTCCATCGTCCGTGATGAGCGGGGTGAAGGCCAGCTCTTTTGCGTCGGAGCGCTCATATACCAGTGTATCTTCGCTCTGTTGTGTGCCCAGCGCGTGCCAGTAGACGCGGTTATGCGTCGTGCTCTCTTCCTCCGGCACGCTGCCCGCCTCTGGATAACGGCTGTAGTAAAAACCGGCGTTGTCATGCTGCCAGGCAATGCTTGTGAATTTGCACCATTGAATGACTTCTGTGTAATCCTGGTCATCCCCTGCCCTGGCTCCCACACGGCGAATCTTGATCTCCTGCCAGTCGCTGCCGCTGGTCGAAAGGCTATATGCCAGCAGCGAGCCGTCTTCGCTGATGAAGTGACCAGTTACCGCTACCGTGCCATCACTACTCAGTGTATTGGGGTCCAGCACTACTCTGGGCTGACCCTGTAGCCCCTCGCTCACATACAGCACCGCCTGGTTTTGCAGCCCGCTATTCTGATTAAAGAAATAACGCTTGCTCCGCCTGACCGGCACGTCGTATTTCGGGTAGTTCCACAGCTCGGTAAAGCGCGCTCTGAGCTTTTCGCGCACGGCAATCGTATCAAGATAAGCATGAGCGACCGCGTTCTGGGCCTCCGACCAGGCCAGCGTCTCCGCCGAGGCTGCGTCTTCGAGCCAGCGGTAAGGATCGGCTACTGGCGTGCCATGGTAAGTCTCTACAGTCGCATCTTTGCGGGTGGTGGGAATCTCCAAATTATGCCTCCAATGTTACGGTAGCGATCTAACAAACTCGGCAATGTTACCCTGCACCTCTTCGAGACGATTCTGGAAAAAATGATCCGCCCCCTCGATCGTAACAATGCGTTTAGGCGCTGGCACCTGCTCAAACCACTCTTGCGCGATATCGTAGGGCGCGATATCATCCAGCGACCCATGTACAAAAAGCTTGGGCTTATAACAATCTTGCAGTGTGTTGCCATCGAACATCCTGGCTGGCACTCCCATGCCGATCAAGGTCTGGGCTCGATCATCAACGGCGGCGACGCGCAGGCCAACCCAGGAACCGAAAGAGAATCCACCAAGAATCATCGGTACTCCCGGGTAGCGACGACTCAAAAATTCCATGGCGTAGCGTACATCATCCATCTCGCCTCGGCCTTCATCGTAGCTGCCGGTGCTATGTCCTACGCCGCGAAAGTTAAAGCGCAGCGTAGGCACATTCAAGCGCTGTAGCACCTGCGCTGCCTTAAAAACCACTTTGTTATGCATCGTACCACCATAGAGTGGATGTGGATGGCAGATCAGACTGGTGTATGCTGGCTGTGACCCCTCCTCTTCTGGCTTCAAGATACCTTCCAGGTAGCCCTGGGGTGTAGGAATATTGACGTGTAAAATCTGATTACTGATCATGGTGTGATCTTCTTTCAACCTTACAACTGTGCTTTGTGCTTGCAATCGTACCGCACTACAAAACAAAACGCATTCCATTAAACGGTTTTGTTTTTCGCTTTCTGGCGCAGCTTGCGCGCGGCTGCCGAGGCTGCCCGGATCGTGCGTGCCACCAGAAAAATACTCAAAAGCAGCAACAATCCTAGCAGGATGAACCATAGGAGACGCAGATCGGGAAATGCGCCGAGCAGAGCGGCCAGGCCGACCAGTAGAGCAAAAATAATGTTAGTAAAGCCCAGTAAAATATTTGGTTGTTTATGCCACACCGGCTCCTGCCCTAATTCTTCCGCTCGGGGCAGAGCCTTTATACCCGACCGAATATTGTAGATACCGACCCCAACCAGCGCGAGCACAATCGCGACCAGTACCACACCTCCGGCAAGCAATGGACCACTCAAAACTTCTTCCTCCGCTAACGTTCACAACCTTTGGCGACGAAAACAGCCATTTGCTACATACTAGCACGGCACCCGGGACATCAACAAGTGCGAGCGCACCCCCACCGTTACGATTTCCCCAATTTGCCGCGAATACACGATCGCAAAATACTTTTCTCCAACATTGCCCAACCCCACGGGCAATGTGACCCTCCCTTGTAAGGCGCCGACCCGCTCTCCAAAGAAACCGATCCTCATGGATAGGATTGTCTAAACGCTTCTTATAAGTTATACTTAAGAAGTAAGGGGTGGTGATGCAACCAATCTCCCACTTCGCTATGACAGCCACATCTCTCTCCGACCGGTCCTTACCCGCATCTGGACGGCTTTAGTTACCGCTCACAGTTCGGTGACGTGTAGTTAGTATATCGTTTTTGTAGAGACGCATTTTTTCTTCTTTTCTGCCCGCCGCCACAGGCGGCAGAACTGCCCTCGTTGGAAGTCCTTAGAAGAAGGAGCTGGTATGAAAACGTATGGGTCACATCAATATCCTGGCTGCCTCTTTGTAGTGGAAGGGGTCGACGGTTCCGGTAAAAGTACACAGATCGCCCTGTTGCGCCAGTGGTTGATTGGCGAGGGCTACACTGTCTTTTTTAGCGAGTGGAACTCGTCACCTCTGGTGAAAAAGACCACCAGCAGGGGGAAGAAAAAACAGCTCCTCACAC
>JAFMRP010000889.1 GCA_017354095.1 Ktedonobacteraceae bacterium | reverse complement strand
CGAGGGTTAAAAAAATGAAAATCTCCACTCGTTCGAATGGAGATAAAGAAGGGAATATATGGGGTCTCAAACCGTCTTCAGTTGTGAGATTTGCTCTGACTAGCTTTTACTCCTCACCCTGTCTAGCCAGGCCCGTATATCCGCCTCATGCTCATCGTGAAAGTGACCGAAGAAAAATGCTCCGTTTAACTGCTCCCCTTCATCCAGCAACCCTACAAGTCGCGGGTCCTGGAGATTATCATCAGAGAGAGCATCGACAGCCGCGATCAATTGCTGAATGACTTCACGCGAATCGCTCAGCACATCTGCCAGTGGACGATCTCGATTGGCTTCGTAAAACCAGGCATTGATTTCATCATCCTCCTGCAACCCTTTGGGCCAGTGCGGTGTAAGGTCTACTTCAGGATTCCGTAATGCCTGGATGCGTTTTACCGTCCGGCGTCGCCATTCTGTTAAGTGCGCGACGATATCTTTGATAGACCAGCCGCCAGCGACCTCTGGCTGTGTCATATTGGCCTCACCAATATCATCCAGTAACGCTTGCCAGTCAGCATTTTCTTGCTTTAATTCGCTCACAAGCTGGGCTTTGCTAAGAGTCATACCTGTTTCCCTTTCTTTTCATCCGGCTTCTATGCAAAATATTGAGCACCTTCCTACCAATTCCAAGTCTACCAGAAAAAGCGGCAAAAATACGCCCGCTTTTCCTATTGGCAAGATAACCAGGCAAGGAGGAAGCAAGAGCAGGTTCGTAAGGTTGGGGATGTTGCCTACGGGCTCTCGCTGAAGCGAGTCACTGCACCGGATTTCAGATGGGTCAGCAGGGAGCGAGGTCAGCCTATGGATTCCGATGCGCTATCCGTATACTCTCATCCATTGGAAAGGTCTATGAAAGGGTTGCCTGGGGTTGGGAGAGTAGCGATAGAGCGAAATTCGCAGTACTTGAAAAAAGTGGTAGAATGTTTCAGTATCCCCAAGTGGGCCGGCATATGGATGCTATCCGGTCGCATCCCACCTGGGAAAAGGTCAAACGATTTTGTGCCAGGGGATTGCAGCAGAAGGCAGATAAAGAGGTATTGTAATGTCTTATATACACTATCATAAACAGCCCGCATTAAGAGAGCCGATAGCCGTTGTGGCCTTTGGGGGATGGAATGACGCCGCAGATTCTGCAACGACGGCGGTCAAATTTCTCAACCAGCGCTGGCGGCCTACGAAAGTTGCTGAAATCGACCCGGAGGAATTTTACGTTTTCACCGAGACCCGGCCCATGGTGAAAAACGTAGATGGTTCGCGGGTGATTATCTGGCCGACAAATCGCTTTGTGGCCTACGTCAACCCGGAGCTACCGCGAGATATTCTACTGTTTGTCGGTGTCGAGCCGCAACTGAAATGGCAGGCGTTCAGTAATGCTTTCCTTGAAGTGTGCAAGCGTTTTGGCGTTTCCGAGGTTGTTTTTCTAGGCGCGATGCTGGCTGATATTCCGCATTCTATAGCGGTTCCGATCAGCGGGTCCGCAACAGACCCGGATATTGTGGAGCGGCTGCGCGAGATGGATTTAGAGAGTTCGCGCTACGAAGGGCCAACCGGTATTATCGGGGTGCTGCACGACGCCTGCCGCCGGGCGCATATTCCCTCGGCCAGCTTCTGGGCGGTCACGCCGCACTACCTGGCGGCGACTCCCAACATCAAGGTGACTGCCGCGCTGCTGACCTACGTGAATACCTACCTCTCCCTGGACCTGGATCTGCACGAAATTCAGGCTGACGCCGTTCATTTCGAAGAGCAGATCAATCGCCTGGTGGCGAAGGACCCGGAGGCCAGCGCCTATGTACGCAAGCTGGAGGAGCAGTTAGAGGCGGATGAGGAAGAAGAGGACGAGGATGAACTGGATGATAAAGCCGATCCCGATAGCGTGCTGAGTTCCGGGCCGTTGCCCAGCGCGGATCTCCTGATACGCGACGTGGAGGAGCTGCTGCGGCTCCAGCGCGAGGATGGACCGGGGCGTCCCTCTTCCAACGACGATAACGAGGAGAAAAGATAAGTGTTCAGGGCCACCTTCCGTATTCCGACTGCCAACGACGCTGACGCGTCTACCTTCGGTCAGGCAGTCGGGAAGGAAGTACCCGCAAGGGGTGGCCCGACATGTTGGGTGGGATGAGAGGAAATACATGAAGCGTCGACGCTTGATCTCGATGAACGATGAAGAGATGCGCGCATTTCTTGAGGAGCAGCGTACAGTTCAGGTAGCAACCATTGATCACGATGGGTGGCCGCACCTGGTAGCGATGTGGTATGTGTTGATCAATGGCCAGATCGTTTTCTGGACGTATGCTAAATCGCAGAAGGCCGTCAACCTGCGGCGGAACGCCAGGCTTACCTGCCTGATAGAGAGTGGGGAAAGTTACAATGAACTGCGGGGAGTCCAGATTAAGGGGGAGGCCATTATCAGCGATGAGCGTGAAACTGTTCAGAGAGTAGGCGAGGTTATCTGGGAGCGCTACAGTGGCGGTGCTCTAAACGATGCGACACGTCAGATGGTTGTGGCCCAGGCAGCGAAACGCGTGGTGGTCTTTGTAAAGCCTGTAGAGGTAGTTTCGTGGGATCACCGGAAATTGGGCGGTGGATACTGATGAGATGTAGCACCTCTTTCGTCGTTTGTCTGCTGCACTGAAACTTTCCCTACTTCCTACTTCTCATTCTTAGTGTATACAAGTACACTACTAAGATGAGGGCGCAGTATTGAACCGGGAGTAGTTGTGAAGACCTGGTTCATATGTTGTCAACTACCTCCGGTCTCTGACCGGAGGCTTGGGTTTGCATCTGGACTCCACCGCAACTCGGCATATCTTTGCAGACGTGCCGCTTTGGCTTCGTTATCCGATGCATCAGGGATGAGTGACAAACATCCCGTCCTGATCCAGTCTTGCCGGACCAGGAGCGTTCTCATGGTGACATTGCGAGCGCCAATCAGATCAGCATGCAGGGTATAGCCGCACTTGGGGTTCTGACACACAAAGCGTAACCCTTTGCGGGGGCGGTTCGCATCAGTGGTATGCCCACACATCGGGCACGCCTTTGAGGTGTAATCAGCGTTCACCTTGACAGAAAGTCCCCCGGAAAGCACGGCCTTGTAGCTGATGAGCGCGTGAAGCTCGGCAAAGGACCACTGGGAGTACACGCGATTGGCTTTGCGGGCCTTTGGTGAGACTGGCTCG
>JAFMRP010000888.1 GCA_017354095.1 Ktedonobacteraceae bacterium | reverse complement strand
GAAGTCTCCGATTAATCGATTGAGCTCGATAAAGAGCGCGGACATTGATCACCAAATAGGTGAGTGTGTTGAGGTTAGCAACCGATCGACCATTGCGCACCCGGGGACGCTCGATGCCTAGTTCCTTGGCCTGGCTATTGATGCGTTCGCAACTGGTACGTTGGGTGGAGATGACCTGGTAAAGGGGACTGGTGCGATCCAGCAGGACCCGAGCGCGTCCACCGGCTTCGTCGTTGATGTTCTTGAGGCAACCCTTCCCTTTGAGGAACTGCTCGTGGTCGCACGTCTGGTTGGTGCGATGTGGGAAGAGAAGCGGGCAGCGATAGCGCTGGGCATGATAACCATAGGTGTGAGCATAGCGATACGTCGGGTGCATGCGCAGTCCTTTGGGACATAGCGGCACTCCATCGGGGCCAAAGCTCGTGCGGGTGTGAGCGTTGAGCGGCACCGCCGCGATACCTCCATGACGAACAGCTGCCTCATAGACATACCACGCGTCAAAGGCTGCGTCAGCCGTCAGGTGCGTGGGGAAGGCTTGTAGAGCCACCGCAGCGCGCTGGTACAACGGGCGAAAGTACGTCACATCGCCTTCATTGAAGGGTTGGGTGTATTCAGCGAGCACCACATCGCCGTAGTCGGGGGTAGTGGCAGCCGCGATGCCGGAACCGTAGCCCCAGAGCATTTCCTTGTGTTCTTCCATCGAACCATCGGGTTGCTCGATATTGCTGCTGCGTTTGACGCCGAGCCGACAGTCAGGGTCACCGAGTGGCTGCCGGGTCTTGTCGTAGCGGTCGGGAACGTAGGCCCGGTCATTGTTTTCCTTGACCCAGGCGTAGATATGCTTGACATCGAAGGCGACCACCTCACCAAGTCCGGGAAGCTCGGCTTGGAGATCGCGCACGGTGGCATGGAGCAGATCTTGCAGCAGCGTGGGATCGAAAGTACGCAGGATCTTGCGCAACCATTGGTCACAGGGAAGGGTTCGCTGTGCGTCAAAGCCGTAGAGTTGGGTGGGATCGAGGACCAGGTGGAAGCCCAGTTCCAGAATGAGCAGCGGATGGGAGAGCAAAAAGCGCCGCAGCTGACTGGTGGAAACCAGCCCCTGGCGGATGCGAACCAGAAAGGTTTTGAGGTAGGCTGAAAGCGGGTGAGCTGGCCGTCCTCGACAGGACCGTTCAGCCTGCCAGCGGTCAACGACGGTCCAATCCAGCAGTGCGAAGAAGGTCCGATAGTCAGTGACCACGGGATCATGGTCAAGCAAGGTAGCGATGGTGGTCTGGTCAAAGAAAGCGGAAGCGGGTATCATAACAGGAAACTCCTTTGCATGGGTGGAATGTGTTGATATCCAAACTCTGCAAACGAGTTTTTTCTCGGTCAAGAAGCTGATCCATCGGTTGTGAAGAGAAAAAGCGATGTCGAGCCAGGAATTACGTTCGAGAGAAATACCAGAATCTGGTAGGAAAGAAAAAGTGGAGGGGGAACGTGTTATTTCTCTCTCTGAAGGAAAAACGACTGATTTTTCAGCCAGGAATTCCTTTCGATGGTATTTCTATGGCTCCTGGATCGATCAAAAGTACGGAAAAACGGCTGATTCGAGCTCTGAATTACTTTCGACCCTCGTCATTGGGTTTGAACCTCACGCTGCTGATGCATACTACCATCGAGGATGTGTGTATTGTACTTTGAACGATGCCGAGCACGCGCTCGCTGACTTCGCCAAAGCGCAAAAGCTTGATCCTCGATATAGCCGGGCCATCGCTGAAAAGGTGCTGCGTTTGACATCCGATACTGCTGAAGGATGGTTTAGCCGGGGCCTGGCGCTCATTCGACTGAAGCGATATGCACAGGCGTCAGAGGCCTTTGGGCGGGTTCTCCATTTGCAGCCAGATCATGCTCAGGCTTGGTTTGAAAAAGGCTTTACCCTGCTTGAGCTTGAGAGGTACGAAGAAGCTCTACTTGCTTTTGTGGAGTCGTTAAAGACAAGTCTGCTGCTCGTAAGCAACAGGGCTGACGTATCCCAATGAGGAATGGCGTCGTTGTTGGTTGTAGAAAATTTCGATCCACTCGAAGATGGACGCTTGGGCTTCTGAACGGCTTTGATATGGAGAGCGGTGAACACACTCCGTCTTAAGCGAGCTGAAGAAGCTCTCGAGCATCGCATGATCGTAACAGTTGCCTTTTCCGCTCATGCTCACCTGGATGTGAAACCGCGTGAGCACGCTTTGGTAGGCCAGACTGGTGTACTGGCTGCCTCGGTCTGAGTGGTGCAAGAGGTCGTCGAGGGGCCTGCGTCGACCCAGCGCCATCCATAACGCATCTTCCACCAGGCTTTCCTCTCGATGTGGGGCCATCGCCCAGCCCACGACCAGGCGTGAGTAGACATCCAGGACCACCGCCAAATACAACCAGCCCTGCGCCGTCCAGATCCCGGTGATGTCGGTCAGCCACTTCTTGTTCGGAGCCGGAGCCGTGAAATCGCGCGCGAGCAGATTGGGTGCGATGGGATCGCTGTGCTTGCTATCCGTGGTCCGCACGCGGCGCTGGCGTTTGTGAATGGCTTGCAAGCCTGCTCGCTGCATCAGCTGGGCAACGCGATGCTTGCCGCACCTGATCCCTTGCGCACGCAGCTCTGCATGGACGCGGGGGCTGCCGTAGACCTGGCGACCTAACTGGAACACCTCGCGAATCTGCTCCGTCAGGCGTTCATTCTCGACTTGGCGTTGACCAGGCTGTCGTTTGCGCCAGGCGTAGTAGCCACTCTCTGAAACGCCGAGGGCTCGACACATCGTTTTCACCGAATACTCCTGGTGATACTCTCCAATAAAGGCGTACCTCTCTTCTACGTTTTTGAGAACACAATGAAGGCTTTTTTTAAGATATCGCGCTCCTGTCGAGTCACCTCCAGCTCGCGTTTGAGGCGACGCAGTTCCTCGCGCCTTCGCGCTCTGATGGCCACTGCCCGGAAAGGCTTCGTCACCATGTGCCGCCAATTCCTTGCGCCACTGATGAATGGAGGTGTCTGAGATCCCCAGTTCACGAGCCACTTGCGCGATCGGCTTCCCACTGGTTTGGACCAGCCGCACGGCTTCCCGCTTGAATTCTGCCGTATAGGTCTTTTGCACTTTTTTCATGCTTCCTTCCCCTCCTGTTGGGAGTAGTATACCTCAAAGGTTTCTTCACTCCACCAAACCAGGGGAAGTTCACCCGATGATGTT
>JAFMRP010000887.1 GCA_017354095.1 Ktedonobacteraceae bacterium | reverse complement strand
AAACCTCCGCCAAGCGCGCCGGTATTGAAGGGACCATCTCCCAGGGCGTTCGCATGATGGGTCTGCGTCGTTCTCGCTCTATTGGGCAAGCGAAAACGCACTTGCAACACCTCGCTACTGCTGCTGCGCTCAATCTGGTTCGGAGTATGGCATGGTTCGATGGGCTTCCTCGTGCCCAGACTCGTCGTTCAGTCTTTGCTCGTCTGTATGACGCAACTTGAGAGGATTCGCCAGCGGTATCGAAAGTCATGCAGAACCGGGCAGGGAAGTCCGTCAGAGACAGCCAAACCAGTGGGATGGAGAGCAAACAAGGCAGAAGAGAGGAAGAAGTGAGACCCAGCCGGGAAACGAGGCCAGAAGGATTCGCTCGGAGAAGCCAGCTTGTTCGAGAAGAGGGAGTTGATCAGCGGGGAAACGCGAAGTTACGCCGCCGCGAAACCGAGTGAGGTGGCAAGGCCTACTGAGATGCCAAACAACGTGATCGCGACTTGCTCAGAAGTTTCCTTGCGCGCATTGCGAGCGAGCCGCTCGGCCCACGAGAGGCGCGAGTGCGCCCGCTGCGCCCGAGAGAGGATCGCGTCCGTGGTGGGTGGCGAAGCGGAGGGAGGCAGCAGGCGCACGTCGAGGCGTTGGTGCCGCACGAGCTGGATACAGGCATGTCGATGTTCTCTGCGGGTCCAATCTCGCCAGAGCAGTGGTGCAGGACCGACGCGAAGCGGATGCAACAGCACGCTGACCTGGCGCGGCTTCGAGGTGTGGCTGCCCAGCCACTGGCACTGCTCCCGTTTCGGACAGGGACGACAACTGCGGATGCTGGCTCCATACACGATGCGCAGGCTCCCGTCAGCTTCTCTGCGGTGTTCATGTGGTGTCAGTTTCTGATCTGTCGGGCACCGAAGCGTTCCATCGGACTGGAGGGCAAAATCCTGGCCCGCGAAGCGACCGGCCTTCCATGCGGAACCCACTTCTGGAGGAGCATAGCCAGAGGCAGGAGCGGAGTGTGGTGATCGAGCCGTACCTGCTCAATCTGCACGCCGTGTTGGCGTGACAGCCCACCAAACCCGTGCCGACAGTAAAACTGGTGCAAGTATTCATAGTGGACGGTGCTTACTGCCGCGAAGTCGGCCAGCGACAGCTCGCCCGCAAAGAACTCGATATCATGGGTATACGGATGCCAGCCGCTGGTACCGTAGGTTATCTCTTTCGCGGCAATGCCGCCGACATAGCCCGCCGCCCGGCGTACATCTTTGACCACCTTCTGATTCGCCACGTACCACCGACCTTCCGCCAACAGATCAAGTGTTACGCCTAATGCATCTTCTGCGGTATGGGGAACCGTGCGGGTCACGAACAGCGCGCTCATGCCTTGCGCAAGCGCTGCCACCACCGCGCGTCTGGCCTCGCTCGCCCAGTGATGGCGAATCTTGGCCGAGCATACCGGGCAGGACCAGCCATAGCCGCACGTCGCCATGCCGGCAAAGTGGTGGATGCCATTCCTGCTGCGTACCAGCATGGCACCGCCGAGCGGCAGTCCGCAGGAGCGTACGCGTGTGAGGCTCGTCACCCGTCGGAGCGACGAGCGCAACTGGAGCCGCATCTCCTGCCGTTGCATGCGGCCCAGGACGTCCACCGCTGGTATGTACTCGGCAGGTTCGGCTCAATCGTCAATACTGGTTTCGTATGGTGTATATGTCATAATGCACAACCTCTCTATGCGATGCCATTCGGGTTAATGGCAACCGTTCGGTAATTTGCAAAGATCGCGATAGTACCAAGCCGATTCTCCTGACGATCATCGATAAGTACGTAAGCCTGGAGGACACATCAGGAACGTATCCTGATTATACGCCGCATCCAGAATAACCACAGGGCTTGAGTCCTCCAACCCTGCGGCAGAAGTAGTTCACTGCTGCGCATCGCTCTGGCGGACCAAACTGCCAGGGCATTCAATGGCCGTAGGGTAACCAAACCGCAGGAGAGGCTCTGCATAGCGCGGGGATTAGAAGGAATTACAATGCGTCAGAAGAGTATATTGCAAGCACATGATACAATGGTTGCAAATCTATCTCTTCTTCTAGAATAAGGGGAAACTTTGACTATAACTTGTAATCCGGGCCTTATCAGGGCTCTTGACAATTTTGAGGATATGCGATGAACGATAGCTATAGTGACGGAGACCTTGCTGCTCAACTTCAGCAAGACTTGGCTGGTGGAGAATCCTGGCACGTAGAGTTTAAGGCTTACGACTACAGGGAACTGGATACAATTGATGGACGGGTTGAGATATTCGACGAACAAAACACCCTCGTAGGTCCACTTGCAGTGCAGGTGAAGACCCTTCCTACGGATCACAAGCTTAAATTGTCCTGTCCTCTCTTTCCTCTCTTATTGCGAGATAGAACCTTGTTTGCTATTAGGCGTGGATAACCAAAATGCCAAAATATATTGGCTATATTTTGATCCTTCTGTGTCAGAAGATCTAGAAGCAGAATTGCATATCTTAAAGCAACGGATGTATCAGGGCCGTTTGAACAAAGCTCATCGAGGAGAACTCCCATTTGCCTTGCCAATCGGCTACATCTGGAGCCTGAGCGGAGAGATCCAGTTCGACCCCGATGAACAAGTGCAACAGGTCGTTCGGCTTGTCTTCCGCACATTCGAGGAATTGGGAACCCTGGGTGGGCTGCTACGCTACCTGGCTCATCATCAGATCCAACTCGGCATTCGAGTACGAGAGGGTCCTGGGCTATGGGGAACTGGTCTGGCGCCGCCCCAATCGGGCGACCTTACAGATGATGCTCAAACATCCTCTCTATGCTGGAGCTTACGTCTATGGCAGAAGACAAGAAGATCCCCGTCGCAAGCAGCCAGAGCGACCGCGTACTGGCCGCATGGTGATGCCTGAGGAGCATTGGTTGGTCCATCTCTCCAATTGTTGCCCAGCCTCCATCGCTCCCGAGCACTATGAGCGCAATCAGGCGCGTCTCCAAGCCAATCGTTCTCGTGCTGATGCGATGGGGGCGGCGCGCAGGGGAGCAGCTCTGCTTGCCGGCCTGGTGGTGTGTGCTCGTTGTGAGTGTCGTATGACAGTTCATGACGATAACGGTGGTGCTTCTCTTCATACCTACGAATGCGTGGAGCGCCACCATCACTATGGGGAACCAAGATGTCAACATCTGGCTGGTCCGTGTCTGGATAGGTACGTTTGCCGGCAAG
>JAFMRP010000158.1 GCA_017354095.1 Ktedonobacteraceae bacterium | reverse complement strand
GGGTAGTCTTACACTACTCCTTTTAGGGCCAACCTTCATTATACCGAACATGTGGCTTCGCCTGGGACTTGTCCTCCTCCTGTTTCTCATCACATTCGGTCTTTTGAGAGCGCCAACACTCTTTCAGAAGGCACTATGGCATCGTTCAGATCAACATCTTGTGAGAAAAGAGAAGTAGAGGAAATACACCAATGTTCTTGCACGTGGACTATACTTCTTCTCGGCCTCTCTACGAACAAATAAGAGAACAGGTCCATCTGATGATCAGTCAAGGTCAACTCAAACCCGGTGATCGTTTACCTCCAGTCAGACAATTAGCATCAGACCTGGCAACAGCTCCGGCAACGGTTGCCAGAGCATATAGAGAACTGGAGCAAGACGGTGTGTTGAAAGGAAAGGGCAGATCGGGTTCCGTGATTACGGAGCGTCGTCCTATCCTCGCGCCAGCAGAGCGCAGCAGGCGATTACAGCAGGCTGCTGAACAATTCGCTACGCAAGCACGCATGCTGGGTGTAGATCTGAACGAAGCCATACAAATACTTACCGAAAGCTGGTTGCCTGAGCAATAGCACTTTTACGCCTCTCATTAATTCTACGAAAGGGGATGTATGGAAAGTCTCATGGTAATGATGCACGAGACTTTCCTAGAAACAATATGATTACTAATCAAGCTTCTCCTGCTTTACAGCAGAAAAAACGGCCAGCCAGATCCATCATAAAGGCGTTGCTTATACTGGGCACTGCCCTTGTCGTGGGATTTGGCTTTTCAAAAGTTCTGAGCATGCCCGGGACGAATGGTGGTATATTGCAGCAGTATAGCAGCAGTGAACGTATCTTCCTGCTGGTATGGCTCATTGTTTCTTTGTTTCTGGTGTTGTTACTGCATGAATGTGGACATATTCTCGCAGGGCTGCTCCAGCGATGCCGCTTTGAACTGCTCATTGTCGGCCCTCTCAAGGTCGCGCGTGAACATGGCAAAATCCGTGTGGGTCTGAACAAAAGCCTGGCCCTGGCAGGAGGATTAGCCGCTACTTCCCCGCAGGATACGTCTCATATGAGACGCCGTTTCATCATCATCGTACTTGGTGGGCCTCTCGCGAGCTTCGTCTTTGCTGGCCTGCTCTGGGCTCTTTCTCTGAGCTTCCCTGAAGCGGCGCTCTGGAGAAATTGTCTTCAATTGACTGGTCTGCTGTCGCTGATCATTTTCCTTGTTACGGCGCTCCCCCTACCGATGGGAACATTCTACACCGATGGCGCGCGAGCGCTGATGCTTCTACGGAAGGGGGAAGAAGCCAGGCGTTGGGCAGCACTCATCTCACTACAGCGCCTGTCTCTGGGAGTGCAGCCACCCATGCACTGGAACGGCGACCTCATGCATCAGGCAACGGCACGGGATGACGCGTCTATGGACAATCTCATAGGCTGCTGGTTGAGCTACTATGCCGCCGTTGATCGTGACGATGAAGCATGGGCCGGGCAATTAATCGAGCGCCTCAAGCATTGTCATGCCAGCGCGACCACGCTCGTGAGCGCTCCCCTGGCTCTCGACATTGCCTACTTTGTCGCCCGCTATCAACGCAACGCCACGGAGGCGGCACATTGGTATGCACAAGGTAAGAAAGCAAAAGTTCCACGCGGCATCTTTTTGAGAACCGAAGCGGCGCTTGCTCTGTCACAGAACAAGTTTGAAGAAACGCGCGCAAAAGCCGAGGAAGGGCAGCGTGAGCTTTCCAGGATTACCTATGTTTCTATGCGTGGTTTTGAAGAGAGGCGCTTAAACGACCTCTTACAGGTAACAAGTGGTCATATCGTCAACGCTTCAGAGAACTCTTGAAATCTCTTTCAATTGAGCATAGAGCATGCTCAACTGGTCAACCGAACGAAGGGACGCTCTGTCGGGACAGACAGAGTATCCCTATTTTTCTGATAGAGGGAAGAGATCGGGGGCTAGCGCCCTACATTCCTCGCCCCCTGGACCTTGTAGTTTTGAAGCGGTACAATCAGAGGAGATTACCGTAATGTGAGGTGTGACCAGTGGCGACAGTGCAGGCGGCCTGGTGGCAGTTGCTGAATGAAATCATCGCCGAGCTAGAACAGGCGCAGATTGATTATACGCTGCTTGAAGAGAGTGCTCTCTTTGTGCAGGGTGTGGAGATGCCCCCTCCTACCATCCTGAAGTTCTCTGTGCAGTGGGACCTCTTCGAACGTGCATATGCACTTTTCCAGCCCTATGCGCCGGGCGATAGAGAGCGAGAGAAGGGTCAGGAGCGATTTTCCTTCAGGCTTGGGGATGTTAACGCGCAGATTTGCTGCTATTACAACACCGTTGTCGTGACTGACCCTGATCGCCTCACCATTGAGCACCAGGGGCGGCGCATCCCTGTTAAAGCACTCGACTATTATCTGCGCACACTGCCGGCCCATGATGCGCGCTATGGCGCCATCAAACGTCATCTGCACGCGCTGCACCAGCATAATAGCAGACTGAACGAAACAGCCTGGAACACGGGAGCTTACAATGCCTGGGTCGCCCGCTTTGGCACACCGGTTGAGGCGGCAGAATACATCAGGAAAGACCCTCAGGCACGCCTGGGTTCGCTCACGCGCCACCTGGGTCCGCTGGAGGGCAGACAGGTCATCAACCTGCTGGGCTCACATGGTGGCAGAGCGATTGCTATGGCGCTGCTTGGCGCGCACGTCACCATCGTCGATATGGCGAGCGAGAACGCCCGTTACGCCAGCGAGGTTGCAGCGGCGGCTGGTGTTCCCCTGCGCTACCTTGTAACCGATGTACTCAACCTGCCTGTGGACGAGATCAACGGCAGCTACGGCCTGGTGTTGATGGAGCTGGGTATCTTGCACTACTTCGTCGACCTGGAGCCACTGATAACCATTATCAGCGGCCTGCTGCGTTCCGGCGGGCGGCTGGTGCTGCAAGATTTTCATCCTGTTACCGCCAAGCTGATCAGTTCAAAGGGTAAAAAGCATAAAGTCAGCGGTAACTACTTCGACAAGGCGATGACTACGACCAATGTTGCGCACAGCAAGCATCTTGAGGTTCAGAAGCCAGGGCAAGTCTATCTCAAGCAATGGACGCTGGGGGAGGTTGTGAGCGCCATCGCGGCCCAGGATCTGCGCATTCGCCTGCTAGAGGAAGAGCCAAACAACAAAATTGACGATACTGGCTTACCCAAGGTGTTTACCATTGTCGCCGAAAAGCTTTAGTCAAGGAGATGAGCGATGATTGCTGTAATATTTGAGGTCTATCCAAACGATGGGCAGAGACAGGAATATCTCGACATTGCGGCTCGGCTTCGGCCTCAGCTTGAGAAGAGTGATGGGTTTATCTCCATAGAGCGATTTGAGAGCCTTTCTAATCCGGGCAAGATCCTGTCGCTCTCCATCTGGCGCGATGAGAAAGCGGTTGAGGCGTGGAGGCAAGTGGAGGGGCATCGCGCGGCCCAGGCCAAGGGGCGGGCGAACATTTTCAAAGACTACCGGCTGAGGATTGCCGGCGTGATAAGGGATTATGGGATGTTCGATCGGGAGCAAGCGCCATCCGATAGTCGCGCATTTCATGGGTAAGATGTGATTTAGAAACAAATCCCTAGCGCGCGACCAGTAGTCCCCATTCTAATGTCGTTTCCGCAACAGGCAACCCATCGAGTTGGAGGCCAGGGAAAACGACACTCGGGGGAGTGGGATGTGCCTGGCCCGTTTGCACGTTCACGAGTTCCACCTGCCAGCCTGCATTCGTAAATTGTTCGAGCGCGGAACGCCGAAAGAGAAATGGAGAGTCCATGTTGGCGCGAATAGCCGCCACGTTCGCCTCGTCATCCTCCGGGAAAAAGTGGACAATGGCCAGAAGTGGGCCGGAGAGAATGCGCCGCAGTTCGTGAAGCAACTGGCCTGGCTGTTCAATGTTCGACAAACCGAGCAGTGTGGTCATCGTCTGCACTGCACCCTGCTTGAAAGGTGTACGCCTGGCATCAAAGGCCAGCAACGTCATACGATCAGCCAGGCCAAAGGATTCCTGCTGCCGCCGAAGGCGATGTAAAATGGTTGGGCTAAAGTCCGAAATGATGATGGGCTGATCAACGCGCTGCAAAAGCGTCTCGATCAACGTTCCTCGTCCCGAGGCGAGATCAACCAGGGGCCAGGAGGTAGGGAAGAGCATTGAAGCCAATTGCTGGATCTCACTCTGCAAACACGACTGGTAGGCAGGCGTATAGAGATGAGGAAGAGCAAGGTTAGTAAGCCGCCTGGCTTCGTTATAGGCTCCTCTATCGTCCAGAACCATTCCCCGCAAGAACTGATCTGCTGGAGTCAGTAGATCGACCGGGCCTTCCATCAGTTGCTGTTCGACATCTGCGTGTTCGCGCAGATAACTGGAGATCCCGCTCTCGCTCTGTTCCCAGAAGTCGTTGCGCGGAAGATCAGCGAGGAGGAACAGGGCGATACCCTGGTGTACCGGGTAGGTTGCCCCGCATGCCTTACAGGAGGTTTCAGCTTCTTCAATCTGCCCACCACGCTGCTCCATAATATCCCAGGTGAGAGCACCGTGACATCGTGGACATTCAAGCAAATCCATAAATATAGTATGCATGCCTTGCTCCCTGCCTTTTAGCGAAAATTTGCCATAAATCTGGCATTTTTCATTAACACATGTGTATGCTATCACATATGATGAAAATTTGCTACCATATATTGGTAAAAACAACCACAGAAGAGCTATTTATATGCAAGGTCAGAAATCGCGAGAGCCAAATTGGCAGAGATGGGTGAATGAACATTATTTATTAGCCTGTGGCACGCGCTGCCACGCTGGTATCACAGGTACAGGCCGCGAAGTTCGGTGGCTTCGGCAACGCGTGCCACGGCCAGCAGATACGCGCCCAGGCGCAGATTTGTCTGCTGCGTGCAGGAGCGCTCATAGACAGCCTGGTAGGCGCTCCGCATGATTGAATCCAGGCGATTATTGACCTCTTGCTCGGACCAGAAAAAGCGCTGCAGGCCCTGCACCCATTCAAAATAGCTGACAGTTACGCCACCGGCATTGGCCAGAATATCGGGGACAACCATCACACCGCGCTGATTAAGGATGGCGTCAGCCTCCGGGGTTGTTGGACCATTCGCAGCCTCCACCAGTAGTCGTGCCTTGATGCGCGCGGCATTCCGGCCCGTTATCTGATTTTCCAGCGCGGCCGGCACCAGCACATCACAGGGCAGTTCCAGCAGTTCGCTATTTGTGACCGTCTCGGTTCCTGGCATACCGATCAGGCAGCCGTGCTCCTCAACATAATGCAGCGCCATGGGCACATCGATACCATGCGGGTTGTACACCCCGCCTTCGATGTCGCTGATCCCCACAATTGTGCAGCCCAGCCTGTTTAGCAGGCGAGCGGTGATACTTCCCACATTGCCAAAACCCTGCACCACCACAGAGCAGTCCTGTGGCTCGATGCCCAGGCAACGCATGGCCTCGCGCGTCACCACCTGGATACCACGTGCCGTCGCTTCCAGGCGACCCGCGCTCCCTCCCAACGCCAGCGGTTTTCCGGTCACCGTAGCGGGCACCGGGTATCCCAGGTGCATCGAGTAGGCATCCATCATCCAGCCCATGATCTGGGGATTGGTATTCATGTCGGGCGCGGGAATATCGCTGTCGGGCCCCATCAGATGGGCAATCTCTATGGCGTAGCGCCGTGTCATGCGTTCGAGTTCGGCGCGAGACATGGTGTGTGGCTCACAGATAACGCCGCCTTTGGCGCCACCGAAGGGGATACCCACCACCGCGCATTTCCAGGTCATCCACATGGCCAGCGCCCGCATCTCGTCGAGGGTGACGCAGGGGCTAAAGCGAATCCCGCCTTTGGCCGGTCCCCGGGCGATGTTGTGCTGCACCCGGTATCCTGTGAATATCCGCACGTCGCCGTCATCCATGCGTACCGGGAAATGGACGATGAGCTCTCTTTTGGGTTCGCGTAACAGAGCGCGCAGCGAGTGCGCGAGCCCCAGGCGTTCCGCCGCCTCATCAAATTGCGCCACCGCCGCGTCATACAGGTCAACCACCATAAAAAGCACCTCCCCACTTTTCGCCACCAGAAGCAATGTTTTATTCAGGCAATTTGCACAATGATTATGTATTTTTCTGCCGATATTGCTACCATTACAGATGCTATTCCCTTAACAAAACAAATGAAACATGTAATTTGCCCGAAACACCTCACCCTATTGTCAGGCAAAATGCACAAACTGACTTTATTGTCTATTATATTCTGTATAATAAGAGAAATATATATTGCCTACTTCCAATAACATCTCCTGCGCTTTACAATAGCAATAGACGAGATCCCCCCTATTGAAAGGAAAAAGAATCGATGGTTAGCGCAGCAACTTATAGCTCCATTGCGCTCGGCGATATTCGCATCACGTTTCTGCCCGATGGACACATTCTCTTCGATCCGATGGCTGTATTCCCCACAACCACCGCTACCGATTGGCAGCACTATCAGCATTTGCTCGACGACAATGGACGACTTGTTGGTAGCCTGGGTGCCTATCTGATCCAGACGCCTGAACGCAGGATATTAATTGATGCGGGTTTCGGTGCCAGAACCTTTGAGGGTAGCCTCTTCAAGGCTTATAGCGGCAAACTCCTCTCAAGCCTTAAGCTTGCTGGATTTGACCCAGCCGATATCGATACGGTCTTTTTCACACACCTGCACTCTGATCATGTTGGCTGGATCGGACGTGAAATCAATGGTGAACAGGTGTTAACATTTCCGAATGCGCGCCACCTGGTGCGGAGTGCTGAGTGGCACCGCTTTGACGATCCAGCAGTGAATAAAGCAATGGTAGCTGATGCACTGAATCTGTTAGAGCATCGTATCGAGTTTCTAGAGGGAGGAGAGCATCTTACCCCTGAAGTGAAGATTCTCGCCACCCCGGGACACACCGCTGGTCATGCTTCGTTACTGGTAACAGTGGGCAAGGAGAGGGCCATTATTCTGGGTGATACATTCCATAGCGAAGTGCTGGTCGAGCATCCCGAATGGACCAACGCCTTCGATAGTGATCCCGAACAGGCGAAGGACACTCGCCGACAGATGCTTCACGAACTCGCAGTGCCTTTGACGACCGGGGTGGCTACTCACATCTCGGATTTCGTCTTTGGCCAGGTGACACGCGTACAAGATGGGTTCCGCTGGCAAAGCGTGTGAGAAGGAAGGATGTTTCATGACCATTTATTTTTACTCCACTCGCGAGGTACCTTATGGGTGCTTCTCCAATTTTTCGCGGCATGGTGTTGACCTGGATGGAGCCTGGTGGCCAACGGTCGAGCATTACTTCCAGGCGCAGAAATTCGCGGGCACGCCATACGTTGAAAAGATACGTATAGCGTTCACTCCCAAGCAGGCAGCGGAGATGGGGCGCAATCGCAAACTGCCCCTGCGTGCCGATTGGGAGCAGGTGAAAGATGGGATTATGCTCAAGGCTGTGCGGCGTAAGTTCGAGCTCCATGTTGAGCTGCGTGAGATCCTGCTATCCACGGAAGAGGAAGAACTGGTGGAGAATGCTCCGGGCGACTATTACTGGGGCTGCGGAGCGGATGGCAGTGGGCAGAACAAACTGGGGAAGATTTTGATGCAGGTGAGGGCAAGTTTGCGTCGATAGACTAATTGTATAAATTCAGTCAATTACTATGATTTGATGCACATTTTACAATCCTCTCACCGAATAACCCGGATGACTATGCCCAATGATAAACTTTCCCAGGCTCGATCCGCTGTCAGAGCAGGCAGCCCGAGGTTTTTAGCAAGGGCGAGGCAGGCACGATCGCCAAGTGACAAGCCAGCATGCCTCGTCAATGGACGCAACAACCCTGCCTGATAGGCCAGAGCAGCATCAAAGCTCACCATATCCAACCCCAGCGAGTCCAGCGTCTTGTGAATCACCGCCTCTGGCATGCCCGCTTCGCTAAGCTTGGCAACTACCTCAGATAGATTAACCAGGCTGATTGCGGCGCCAGCGCTCATTGCCTCCACTACCTGCTCATTCCCACTTTCCGCATTCAACAGGGCTAGCAATGCTGAAGCATCCAGCACACAAGCGCTCATTCTTTCTCCTCCATACGTCGCTCCGCTATCAACTCATCCGCTAGAGATCGATCAGGCGAGATATAACGACGTACCAACTCCTGAGCCCGCTTCACTGCCTGCCTGGGAGTAAAGATACGCACTTCTCCAGCTTCCAGACGTAGGATCAATTCATCCCCAACTTGAACACCTAACGCCTGGCGATACTCAGCCGGAATCACAACCCTTCCGCCCGCCGCTAATCTTGTCTTCATCTCTGACATATGGCACCTCTTGGAACTATGACAAATTTCTCTATACTTGTCATTTTTTCAAAGTATACCATACAAAATAGTAGTTGTCTACCTGCGAGGTATCGCAGAGTTAGCCCAGGGGGTTGGTGGGATGGTAGGATAGAGAGAGGTGTTCTGTTGTTGGTGA
>JAFMRP010000886.1 GCA_017354095.1 Ktedonobacteraceae bacterium | reverse complement strand
TCTTCAGTGACGACGTCACCATCAAGCATCCTTTTCGAGAAGATGCTGGTGCTTGATGTCAAGGCGGTGGGAAGTGCAAGCATCATCGTGCTGCCGCTCAATGAGCTCGACTGCCTTAAAAAAAGTGAAGGCCGGGTCAAAGCCCCTGACCGTGTCGCTTCCATGCTTCAACAACGCCGGGCCTGGGCTGAAGCGCTCCATCTTTCCCCTGATCTGGCGGAAACACTCTTTCATCATCTGGTGGCTTACTTTACCTCTCAAGAGCTCAAGCAATGGCGCAATGAAACGTGAGAGGGCGAGCTCCGTTGCTTGTTGTTAAATCAAGGGAGCAACTTGTTTATGCTGGCTCTGATGAGCCAGGAGCTACCTTCTGAGCCGCAAGCAACTGTTCCAGGTGCTCGGCTACCGACTCCAATGGGGCCTGTATACATTGTTGGAGGGTCATGGGTCCATACTCCTCATGGATCCCCTCACGTTGCAGGACGGAAGAGGGCAGCGTGACCACCAGGGCAGCAAAGCGCTCACATTGCTGCTGGAGACGCTCGAGCAACCGTGCAGGGTCAGCCTGCTGATAGGCATGATCCCGCACCTCGGCGTCTTGATCATATCCCGGCAAGGTTGGCCGCTCTTCCCGCGCTATTCGCTCGACGCGGTCCGACCAATGCGTCATCTTGTCGATCATATGCCCCAGCACTTCGATAGCGGACCATTTGCCGTCACCCGGACGATGCCGAATGACGCGATCATCTGCAATGCGCAATGCCTTGCGAAACATCGTGGGAATCTCACACAACTGTGCTGCCCATTGGGCCTGCTCCGTGTCCATACATTCTCCTCCAAAGACGGTTCTCGGCGGCAAAAAGGATGCGTCCTATTCTTTCCCGAGTGTAGCACATCCTTTGCTAATGCCACAATGTTTCAGGCCCACCCGTGCCGGCCAGAGCCCTGCCATACAGGAAGGAGTACCATTTAAGGATCACACCATTGCGTTTCAAACTCATCCGAGACGGCCACGCCCCTGCCACTTTCTCATGTACAATTCAGGATTAATTGATTATAAGTTTCAAGCTCAAGCGAGATGGCCCTCGCTCCTGCCACCGTGCTCGACACGTCAGGGCTTGTTCCATCTGATTTGTTTCAATCTCATCCGAGACGGTGGCGCCCCTGCCACGCTGCTCTCCTGGCTCATCAACTGGCAGTACAACAAGTTTCAATCTCCCCCGAGACGGCCACGCCCCTGCCACAGCGCATTGCCAACGTGGTACAGCCGGTCTTTAACCTGTTTCAATCTCCCTCGAGACGGCCCGAGCCCTGCCACCGAAGAAAAAGATGAGCGCCGGACGCTGCGTGAGATGTTTCAATCTCCTCCGAGAAGCCTTCTGCCCTCCCCTCTCACTATCCTTGAGCAGCACTACTACGCGATTCGGTTTCAATCTCCTCCGAGACGGTCCGAGCCCTGCCACAGCTAGGCGCGAATCCGTTCGGCGCTGCACAATTCGTTTCAAGCTCAAGCGAGACGACCTCGCTCCTGCCACCGCCCATTGTTGCAGGTAATAAGTTAGTAATTCCCGTGTTTCAAGCTCAAGCGAGAAGACCATGCCCCTGCCACATCAAGACCGCTGGCCGTATTGCTGAAACCGCCCTCTGTTTCAAGCTCAAGCGAGAGGGTCGAAAGTAATTCCAAGCTCGAATCAGCCATGTTTCCATACGTTTGATCGATCACTGAGCCACAGAAATACTGCCGAAAGTAATTCCTGGCTGAAAAACGAGCCTTTCTTCCTTCAGAACAAGAAATCACGCATGCTCCTCCACTGTTTCTTTCCTTCCCAATTCTCGTATTCCTGTCGAAAGTAATTCCTGGCTCGACATGGCTTTTCCCCTTCAAACCGATGAAACGCTTCTTGACTGAGAAAAAACTCGTTTGCAGAGTTTGAATACCAATACATCCACTCATGCAAAGGAGTCTCCTGCTATGATACCCACTTCTGCTTTCCTTGACCAGACCACCATCGCCACCTTGCTGGACCACGATCCCGTGGTCACTGACTACCGTACCTTCTTTGCGCTCCTCGATTGGTCCATTGTTGACCGCTGGCAGGCGAGAACGTCCTGTCGAGGAAGGCCGGCGCATCCGCTCTCAGCCTACCTCAAAGCCTTTCTGGTTCGTGTCCGTCAAGGATTGCCCTCCATCAGTCAGATGCGACGCTTTTTGCTCTCTCATCCGTTGCTCATCCTGGAACTGGGCTTTCACCTGGTCCTTGATCCGACCCAACTCTACGGCTTTGACGCACAGCGAACCCTTCCCTCTGACCAATGGTTGCGCCAGATGTTGCGCACGTTCGATTCCTTGCTGCTGCAAGCACTGCTTCATGCTACCGTGCGTGATCTGCAAGCTGAGATTCCCGGGCTTGGCGAGGTCGTCGCCTTCGATGTCAAGCATATTTACGCCTGGGTCAAAGAAAACAATGACCGGGCCTACGTCAAAGATCGCTACGACAAGACCAGACAACCACTCGGTGACCCCGATTGTCGGCTTGGCGTCAAACGCAGTAGCAACATCGAGCAGCCTGATGGCTCGACCGAAGAGCGCAAAGAACTGCTGTGGGGCTATGGTTCCGGAGTCGCGGCTGCCACCACCCCCGACTACGGCGATGTGGTGCTGGCTGAATACACCCAGCCCTTCAATGAAGGCGATGTCACCTACTTTCGCCCGTTATACCAGCGGGCCGTGGTGGCCCTCCAAGCCTTCCCCACGCACCTGACGGCTGATGCAGCCTTTGGCGCGTGGTATGTCTATGAGGCAGCTGTTCGTCATGGAGGCATCGCGGTCGTGCCGCTCAATGCTCACACCCGCACGAGTTTTGACCCCGATGGTGTGCCGCTGTGTCCCAAGGGACTACGTATGCATCCCACCTACCGCTACGCTCACACCTATGGGTATCACGCCCAGCGCTATCGCTGTCCGCTTCTCTTCCCGCAACCTACCGGCCAGCCCTGCGACCACAAGCAATTCCTCAAAGGGAAGGGCTGTCTCAAGAATATCAACGACGAAGCCGGTGGACGCGCTCGGGTCCTGCTGGATCGCACCAGCCCCCTTTACCAGGTCATCTACACCCAACGCACCAGCTGCGAGCGCATCAACAGCCAGGCCAAAGAGTTGGGCATCGAGCGTCCTAAAGTGCGCAATCGTCGCTCGGTCGCCAACCTCAATACCCTGACGTATGTGATTATCAAT
>JAFMRP010000885.1 GCA_017354095.1 Ktedonobacteraceae bacterium | reverse complement strand
CACACAAGTTTGCGGTGCTTAAAAAGCATTGCGAGTCAGTTGGACGCGATTATAACAGCATTCACCGTACGGTGCAGGTACTCTGCGCTCTTGGTGATACCGATGAGCAGGCTTGGGAGTCGATTCCAACATGGATGAATACCTTTTTGCATGAAGACACCCACTCATATGCACTCATTGGTAGCCCTGAGACGCTTCGCCAACGTATCGCTGCCTACGAAGCGGCTGGTGTCCAGGAACTGGCGCTTATCTTCTCCACGACGACCCAACTGGATCCCATCCGTCGTTTCGCCAGAGAGTTCATCATGTAAACATTGAGCAAGAGGAAAACCTCACGAAGTAGATCACGTTGTGAGCGTTTTCCATCTGACGAAAGTCAGTCAAGTTGAGTACAAGCGTCGGAAAAGAGTGTTTCACACATGCATTCTCCATCTCCTAAAGCCTTCTGGATATCTACATTCAATGGACTCTGTCAGCGGATACAGCAGTGCTGTCTTCGGAATATCACCAGGCATCGAGTGCAACGCTATCTGCAAGGACTGCTTAGTTCTGTCGAACGGAAAAACGGGTGGCAACTTGCCGAAGAAATTGGGGAGTCCACCCCGTATGGTGTCCAATACCTCTTAGATCGAGCAACGTGGAATGAAGATGCAGTGCGTGATGCACTCCGTATCTATGTATGCGAAGCGCTTGCAGACCCGCAAGCCATCTTGATTCTTGATGAAACCGGCTTCTTGAAAAAAGGAACCAAGTCTGTCGGTGTCCAGCGACAGTACAGCGGAACAGCCGAACGGATCGAAAACTGTCAAATCGGCGTCTTTCTGGCGTACACCAGCAGGAATGGGCGTGCCCTGATTGATCGGGAACTCTACCTTCCCAAAAGCTGGACTCAGGATCCAGAACGTTGCCGTGCAGCCCATGTGCCAGAAGATCACATATTTGCCACCAAGCCGGTGTGAGCACTCCGCATGCTGCAACGAGCATGGGACGCTGGCATTTCGGCAGCCTGGGTTACAGGCGATACCGTCTATGGAGGCAACCCTCAACTCCGAGCCGCGTTGGAAGCGAGAGGACAGGCATATGCATTAGCCGTCTCATGCCAAGAGCATGTCGATGTTTCTGACAAACGAGTGCGTGTGGATGCTCTCATCCGGGAAAAAGCACAAGAAGAGTGGCACAGGCAGAGTGCAGGGAATGGAGCGAAAGGGCCTCGACTGTATGACTGGATGCGGATTGAACTCAACAATCCTGAGGTGGAAGGGTGGCAGCGGTGGCTGGTTGTCCGACAGAGCATCGCCTCTGGAGGCGAACCGCCAGATCGAGCGTTCTTCCTGGTATTTGCTTGCACCGGATCCTCCATCTTTGAGGTGATACAAGCGATTGGTGGGCGATGGAGTATTGAAATAGTCTAATCGCAAATGACAAAAACGAATCTGCTCACTTTTGGGAGAGAGGGGGATCGTGTAGCGGATCTCCACCTCTTCTCCCGTGACCACAACACGGTCGACAAGTAGTTCGATGAGTTGTCGCTTCTGCTCAAAGGTTGCCTGGTCTAGCTCTTGTTGCACGCGTTGGCAAAAGGCTTCAATGGATTGAGCGACAGCTGCTAACTCATCACGGCGTCCGACGCTCGCCTCTAACTGGCGAGTCTGTTCCGCAATGGATTGCAACCGTTGCTCCAGCTCTTGATGCCGTCGTTTGTACTCCTCCAATTGGAGGACCTCGGCCAAGTACGCGTCAGTGAGTCGCTCCCTTTGATGCTCCAGACTCACACGGGCTTTGCGCAAATTCTCACGTCTGGCATGCAGTTCTTGGGGAAGCCACTGTCCTCCCTGAGCTCGCTGGAGTGCGGCGACAATGTGCTCAGGATGCATGAGAACCTCACACACATCTTGCCACACCAACTCGTCAAGTTGCTGTGCTGGAATGTAGCGAGAGGGGCACTTCTCATCGCGGCAGGAGTAGATCGGAGCCTTCTTGCCGCGACAGGTGTAGTAGGCGTATCCGCCCTCGCGGTTGCGGCCCATGCACGCCAGATGGCAAACACCGCAGCTGACCAGTGCCCGCAGCAGATACTGATGCGCCGTATTGTTGCGGCGAGCGAACTGCTGGTTGTGGGCCAATTTCGCCTGCACGAGGTCAAATTGTTCCTGACTTACGATGGCCGGCACCTGGGCCACGGCGATCCACTCTTCAGGTGGCGTACGTGGATGACCACCGTGGTCTCGCCCGACTGGAGCCAGAGGAGAGTGGCGCTGGCGAGATGGAGTACGCCGACTCCGACCAAGATAGACCGTTCCGGTATACGTCGGATTGGAAACAATCCCCCGCACACTCGCTTGATTCCAACGTGGTCGCCCGTAGGGACTGGGCACGCCCTGGGCTACTAACTGCCGGGTGATACCCATCAGGCTCTGTCCTTCCTTGATGTAGCGGGCAAACATCTCGGCGACGACTGCTGCTTCCGTTGGCTCCACACGGACACCTGCGGGATCTCGCGGACGCGTTGGATCGATGCGGTAGCCGTAAGGGGGACGCGTCCAGGGAAGTAAACCACCTGCCCGATACTTCTGCCAACGACCACGCCGCATACGTTCAGCAATCAAGCTGCGCTCATACTCGGCCACTGCTCCTCGGATCTGGAGCAGCAATTGATCGTGAGGAGTGTCGCTTTTCGGCTGATCAAGGAACTCCACCTGGCATCCTCCTCGCTCGAACTCTTCAATGAGGAGGACCTGATGCACATACTTGCGAGCCAGCCGTGAAGGCTCCGTGATCAGCAAACGATCAAAGGCAGCAGAGCTGATTTGATCTCGTAAGCGATCAAGGCCAGGGCGACGTAAGCTCGCGCCGCTGTAGCCATCATCCCGAAAAACGTGATCGTCGCACCAGGGCCAGTTGTGGGTCTGGCTGTGGAGACGAAGTTGTTCTCGTTGTTGCTCAATCGTCTGAGCTTGTGCTTGCCGTTGCGTAGAGACGCGGGCATATATCGCCACTTTCATTGCGCTCCTCCTCCTGTTGAAGCGCTTCCTGCAAACGATCCTGGGGCGCTCCAAGGCTCCATCGGATCAGATTCTGATACGCTTGATCCCACCTCCGTGATGCATCAGCTGCTGAGCTGGCCTGACGCCGGATGCGAAACTCCCGTGCCTTCATACCTATCCTCCTGGGAATCATCTTCCCTTTCATGTCTCTCAGTAGGATAGATCGTTTGGGGCGTGGCGGGAAGACGGAGAC
>JAFMRP010000884.1 GCA_017354095.1 Ktedonobacteraceae bacterium | reverse complement strand
CCGCGCCGCCAGGTAATCCGCTGCCACCGTCTCCAGACTGTCGTCATGGTGCGCCTCCACATAGGCTTGATTGACGCTGGCGACAGCCATCTCCAACCGCTCCTCCTCCTCCGGGGTCAGCGCGCTCAAATCGCCCAGGATGCCCGGCATCGGCATTCCCTCCGGGTATTGAAGACGTAAGAGAACGTCTCGAGTATCGCCGGCGAGTGTACGGCGCAGCAATTGCTGGATATTGCGCTCGCTTTTCACCAGGTGAGCCAAATGATCCTTGACGCGCCACGGAGCTGCTCCGGGAACTTCACTCGCCGTTGTCGGGCGCTTCAGGTCTTCCGGGCTCAGCCCTTGAAAAAACGCCAGGACCTGCGTCTGCGATGCCGCAAGTGTGTCCAAAATCTCTGCACGAGTTGGCATGATTACCCTCCTAGAATCCAGTGGAAAGCACAAGGCATGTCCAGATGACAACCATCGGCGTGGCATGAGTGCGGCCGTCAGCGCGCACTGTCGAGAGCCAAAACAGCCCGGCGGTTTCAAGCACGTGGCAGGTCTCCTCCCAATGCTTCCCTCTCGCACATCAGAGAGGCTCTGATTTTCTGGTTGCTGAGTGCGTCGAGCAGCACCTCCTCGGAAGGATAACATGCGAACTCACAAAAAACTTCTTCTATCTTGCTCTTTTGACCATACAGCATTACCGCCGCGCATTCCAAAACACAGTCTAATATCCAGAAACACCAACAACCGCGATCCATCTCCCTTTTGCCCCTGGGACATGTAAGGCCACCCGCAAGGAGTGGCCGGGAACGCTTGACTTTTGGCGCCTCTCCTGCTATGCTTTAGCACATACCAGATATACAGCAGTCTGACCCGCGTTGAACAAAAATAGTACGAGAAAAGCGACCAACAGCGATCCGATGCAGAGTGAAAGTTCGGAAGGATAGCGCACTCTCAGAACGCATTTGTGAGCGGCTGGCCGAAGAAAACTCCCCCACAATGAGGAGTAAGTAGGCCAGGTGGGTGGTTCCCACGCAGCAATCAACCGGTAAAAAGTGGTCTTTCTCTAATCGAGGAGAGAGGCAAGTAGGGTGGCACCACGGGTGTGTCCAGGGCAAATGGCCCTGCACTCTCGTCCCTTCAATGTTTTGCGGAAGGGGCGGGGGTTTTTTAATGACTTCAAATAGCCCGCTCCTTCCCTCAGAAATTTCACAGAAATTTCGTTGAAGGAGCATGACATGACGTCGACCAATAACCAGGTTTCAACAAAGACCACAAATAGCGCACTCGAACTGGCGCTGCACAAAGTCAACTCCGTTGACGTTCCCCAGGGCAAAACCATCGCGCTGGCTTACTCCGGCGGCCTCGACTCAACTCTCTGCGTCAAGCTGGCCGAAACAAAGTATCACGCGACCAAATTGTATGCCATCAGCGCCGATGTCGGACAGGGCGAAGATGAGATCAAGATGGCCAATGACAATGCGAAAAAGCTTGGCATTACCCCCATCGTGATCGATATCAAAGAGGAGTTCACCAAAAATTGGCTGACCAAAGCCATTCAGGCCAACTCCGACTACAACGGCTATCCCGTTTCAACCTCCATGACACGCCAGCTTATCGCCGCCAGGGTAGCGCAGAAAGCGCTTGAACTCGGCTGCGACGCCCTGATGGAAGGCTCCAGCGGCAAAGGCAACGATCAGTATCGTATGCACAACGCCTTCAGCCTCGTCGCTCCCGGCATCTCGATCTTCGTCCCGGTGCGCGACTTCGACCTGACCCGCGGCGAAGAACAGCTGCTCATGGAACATTTCGGCATGCCAATCGATGAACTGATCGCAGGCGGCGATGACAAAACCATGTGGTGCCGCTCGATCGCCAGCGGTGGCATCGGCCTGGATACCGAACTGCCCGACTCTATCTGGCTCTGGCTCACGCCTCCCACCAAGGCTCCCGATAAGCCCACAACGGTGAAAATCACCTGGGAAAATGGCCTGCCCATAGCTCTGGATGGTCAGGGTATGCCACTTGATAAGCTTATCCAGACTCTCAACGAGATCGGTGGTGCCAACGGCATCGGCAAAATCGACATCTTCGAGGATGGCATCATGGGCCTGAAGTCGCGCGAAATCTACGAGGCGCCCGCCGCCACCATCCTGCTCAAAGTACACCGCGATCTCGAACAATACACGCTCACCAAAGAGGAGATCCAGCTCAAACGTCAGCTCGACGCGCAGTGGGCCAAAATGGTCTATCATGGCGAGTGGTTCCACCCGCTCAAAAAGGCTATCGACGCCTTCATCGCCAGCACCCAGGAAGCCGTCAACGGCGAATATGTCGTCAGCCTCTACAAAGGCAATATCGACATCGTCTCTCGCTCGTCGAATAGCGGCCTCTTCTTCCCGGATGTGCGCTCGATCAATAGCGAAAGCTTCAACCAGAAAGAGTGCGCGCCCGCGGCTCACCTGCGCGGCCTGCCCTACGAACTGATCGCGCGCCGCAACAAGCTGGCTGGTCTCTCCCAGGAAGAGGTATAAACACCATGACCAAACTCTGGCAGAAAGGCTACGACCTGAACGAACAGATCGAACGCTTCGAAGCAGCTCAGAACAGCGTGCTGGATAATCGCCTTATCCGGCACGATGTCTGGGGCTCGCTCGCGCACGTCGCCATGCTCAAGCATATCGAGGCGCTGAGCGATGAAGAGCACAAGGCACTGCACGAGGCACTATGCGGCGTTCTGGAATTAGAGGCGCAGGGTGAGTTCACCATTAAGCTCTCCGATGAAGACGTGCATACCAGCATCGAAAATCACCTGGCGGCCGTAGCTGGAGCTGCCGGAAAAAAGATGCACCTGGCTCGTTCTCGTAACGACCAGGTGCTGGTCGACATGCGCCTGTACAGCAAGGAGCAGCTGCACAGCGTGAGCACAAAGCTGTTCGCGCTGTGCCAGGCGCTGCTCAGCTTCGCCAGCGCACATACCGATGTCCCCATGCCCGGCTATACCCATATGCAGCGCGCTATGCTCTCATCAGTCGCTCTATGGGCCGGAGGCTTCGCCGAGGCCCTGCTGGACGATGAGCAGCTGCTCTCGGCCGCCTATAACCTCGCCGACCAGTCACCCCTCGGCTCAGCCGCCGGCTACGGCGTGCCAATCCCCATCGACCGCCAGTTCGTCGCCGATCAACTCGGCTTCGCACGCGTGCAGAACAATGTCATCTACGTGCAGAACAGCCGGGGCAAGGTCGAAGGA
>JAFMRP010000883.1 GCA_017354095.1 Ktedonobacteraceae bacterium | reverse complement strand
CTTACATTTCCCAGAGGGCGAGAGCCAGATAGCCCATGCCAATTTGTTTATGACTATGCGGCGGCGCGGGAGGCGTCGATACTCATACGGCGACGCGCTGTTTCAGCAGTTGCTCGATCTCGTCCATTTGTCGAGCGCTGAGAGCGCCAGCTTGTAGTGCTCCGGCGTTTTCTTCTACCTGCTTCACCGTTCGGAAGCCAGGGATGGGGATAGCACGCTGGCTGTGTGCCCATAGCCAACCGAGCGCGCCCTGTGCCAGCGTTCGTCCATCGCTGGTCAAGATATCGCGCAGTTGTTCCGCTTGCTTGAGCAGATTCGCCTCTGGACCGGTTTCCAGATTCCAGCCATGCCGGACATCATTGTGAGGGAAGCGCGTCTCCTGTGTCAGTTTACCGGTCAGCAAGCCCATGGCCAGTGGGGCCAGATTAATGCTAGCCAGGTCATACTCATCACAGAGCGCCAGCATCTCTGGTGCATCTTCCAGCACATTTAAGCGATGCTCGATGGCGGCACAGTGCTTTCTCTGCGCAAAGATCCTGGCCCCCTCCACTTTATCGGGCCATGTACACCAGCCATAGGCGCGGATCTTCCCGGCCACTACTAGCTTCTCCAGCACATCGCACACATCATCGAGGTAGTCCGTATCATATTCACCAATGTGTAGCAGATACAGGTCAAGATAGTCGGTCTGTAGACGGCTGAGGCTTCCTTCGCAGGCGCGGCGAATATACTCGGGGCTGGCATCGCGCCCCAACATTCGACGTGTAGGACCATCGAAGGTAAAGCCAAACTTGGTGCAAATAACCGACTGCTGCCTGCGCCCTGCCAGAGCGCGTCCTAATACCTGCTCGCTATGTCCCGCGCCATACACATCTGATGTTTCAAAAAAGGTGACCCCGGCAGCAAGAGCGGCATGAATAGCGCGGATAGATTCCTCATCATCCACATCGCCCCAGCCAAAATGTCCACTGCCCAGGGAAACCGGAGCCTGGGCAGGGCCGCCAATGGCCCAGCAGCCCATTCCCAACGCGCTCACTTCTATGCCACTTCTTCCCAGCGTCCGTGTCATAACAGCACTCATTTTTGTTTCCTCCTGACTGACATGTAAAAACTTTCGTGCCTACAGAATAATCCAGGGCGTGTTCTGGCACATCCACCAAAAGAAGCAATCTGGAGTAGCATTGCTGGAACACAAAAAGAGGGCTGCTGCCTCTAGAAACAGGCAGCAGCCCTTCTGGAAAGCCTGCTCGCATCGTCGCACCGCCACCCAAACTTACCCAACACCATAGCGAGTAGAGAGGGTACAATATGTCCCCAAAACGTGCCTCGTGGTCAGGCGTTGCCAAGGAGCATTGCCGCGAGGAAAACGAGGATGCCGCCGCCCACCACCTGGACAATGGAGAGCCACCAGCGGGTACCAAAGAACCGGTGGCGGATGGCGGCAATGGCAAACAGTTCAATGGCCACCACCACGTAGGCCATCACCAGTGCAAGCTGCACATTGGGAATCAGAAAGGGAAGGGTATGCAGCGCACCGCCGAGAAAGGTCATGCCGCCAGTGATACCGCCGCGAACCAGCGGGCTACCGCGTCCGGTAAGCTCGCCGTCGTCGGAAAGCGCCTCGGAGAATGCCATACTGATGCCCGCACCAAGGGCCGAAGCCATGCCGACGAGGAAGGTAGTGAGGGACTGGTGCGTGGCAAAGGCAACGGCGAAAATAGGAGCGAGGGTTGAGACCGAGCCATCCATCAGGCCCGCCAGGGCTGGCTGTACCACCTGCAGGAGAAAGTCACGCGAGGTACTATTGGCGTCGGTCTGAGTCTGGGCACGAGGAGGTGCTTGAATTGAACGGTAGCCATCCGTGTCTCGTTCGCTCTGCTCGTCGGGTGGGACCTGTCGCTGCCATGACGGGTGAAGTACGGGCGGCGGTTCTGGTTGTCTGGGAGGCCTGTCTTTAACCCTGGCACTCACGCTGTACCAGCGTTGATCGGGTCCGTAAAAATTGACTTCAAACAGGGGAGCGGTCTCCTGCGTTGAGCCTGAAGCGATCTGAGATCTTTTTAGCGAAACGTTTTGCCGTGCAGTTGACGCGCCTCCAGCGTGAGGAGAGGCATACGTTCGCACTACGGGGATACGTCCTCCAGTGACAATCGGAGGGATAATCTGCCAGGTTTTGTCATGTTCTTCGTCGTCCCGGTCATTGGTTGATGAGGGTTCCCAGGTATCGAAGGGATAGTGAGGGTGAATCACCGAAGATGAGTGATGATTGGCCATTCCTAAAATTAAACCTCCCCCAATTGCGTTTTTTCTGGTAGCATTCATGCAGCAAACACAGCATATAGCTACATGTGCGAGTGTACGCAATATATCAGGATGTTTCAAGACGTTATATCTATTACTAGGACTTGTAGGTAGGAAGCAGGCAAGGCAAGGAGCTAAAACTGGTTAAGGAGAACGCGGGCAAAACTTTCAGGGAGAAGATAGGCGAGACTTTTTTAGCTATGGCTATTATTTTTCGTCAGGCGAGCGGAGGATACCACCAACCACCCTTCTTTTACGTAATACTGGAAGAAACACAGTAGGAGTTATTTTATGAGTAATCAACAGTCAATGTTTTCACCAGAGGAATCATCGCATGCGCAACAGGAGCGTCCATACAATGACGATCCACGCGAGCGAGGCAGCCAGCAGCAATTCCAGGGGCAGCCAATGGGCGAGAGTGGCTACGAGGCGGGGTACCAGGGATATAGCGGGGCATATGGGCAGGGTGAGAAGCTGCGTCCGAAGCCGCCATCGCCTCAGAGCGGGCAGATTATTCTGTTCATCGTCGTTATCTTACTTATCGGGGGTGCCAGTGGAACGCTGGGCTCGTTGTTCAGCGCCCTGTTTGGCTTTCTTGGCGGCGGGCTAGGTCTGATTATCGCGGCAGTTATTGTGGTAGCCGCAGTCTCGACCAGGCCGGTGCGGCTGCCGACCAGAACCTTCGCCATCTCGGAGCACGCGGCCCTCTCCATCCACAATGACGCGGGCAATGTGCGCATCCTGCGTGGAGAGAGCAGCCAAGTGGAGGTACGCGCTACCAGATATGTCAGCAGGCTCTTTGGTGATATGGGAGTTGGCGAGGAGCCTATCTATTATTCGCAGGAGGGGGACAGCATTAGCGTCAATGTCAGGCATTGGAACTTCATGCGCTTCCTCAACGTTGGCTATGTATCGCTGGAAGTGCTTGTGCCCGCCAGCA
>JAFMRP010000011.1 GCA_017354095.1 Ktedonobacteraceae bacterium | reverse complement strand
CCGACCACTCGCAAGGAATGGTACAATGATCTCCCTTCGCGGGAAACTGGATAGGCAAGGGGACCTCTCACAGGTCCCCGGCTCTCCAGCCGCCCGCAAGGGCTGACCCCCAACATTTCCCTTCATAATAAATAAGATGAGGAGAAATAGCTTGCCCACAGATTGTACGGCCGCTAACATAAATGGCAGAGCTATTCGCTGCATCCTTTTCGATATCGGCGATACACTCTGGACACGCATTAGCGACACGACTGCCCTACAGCAACTGGAAGAACAAGCCAGCAGACGCGCCCTCGATATCCTTGCTCAACACCTGCCTCCCTCAACCTGTCCGGCCAATGATCACGCACTGGACAAACAGTTGTACAAGGCCATCGGCAACGAACTGCATCGACAGAAAAAACGCCAACCACTGCGCGAGCCGGACATGGCCACCATCATCACTGCAGCGCTGCTCCAGCTTGGCTTCCCACCCATCGATTACACGGTCGGGACCATCCTCGCCGAAGCCCTGCGCATTCGCAATATACAGGCACGCGCTCTCTTCCCCGATGTGCCCGCCTCCCTGGCTGAACTGCGCAGCCGGGGCTTTGTGCTTGGCATCGTCACTAATCGCTCATACGGCGGTCAGCCCTTCTATGAAGATCTACGCGAATTTGACCTGCTCGACTATTTCGACTACCAGCATATGGCCATCTCCGCCGACCTGGGCCTGCGTAAACCCGATCCAGGCATCTTTTTACACGCGCTCAACTCTCTGGCGATCCCACCGCAGAAAGCCGCCATGGTTGGAGACTCCCTACGCGCCGATGTCTATGGCGCCCATCAACTCGGCATGCTAACGATCTGGAAGCCCCGGCTCGTGCTGCGCTACCGGGCAGCAGAGACCGGCCAGCAACCTCTCAGCAAGGACCACCTTTTTACCTACATTCAGCAGCACGAGCAGCAATGGGACTATTCCCCCAACGACTATGTCCGGCCCGATCTGACGATCGAACATATTAGCGACCTGCTCGATATTCTTGCAAAGGCTGGTCCACAATGACACCCAGGTTGCGCAAGCTGCTCTTCGAAACGCTCTATAAAAATCGCTACCTCTATCGCTTCGCCAGCACAATACCCTTTGCCGGGCAGTGGCGCGTCTGGCAACGTCTGGTGCTACCACGCCTTCACGGACAGGATATCCTGGAGCTTGGCTGCGGCCTGGGCGACCTGCTGGCCGATATGCTGGAAGCCGGCTATCGCTGCCAGGCAGTTGAACACTCGCCCGAAATGGTATCTGCCGCGCGCGCAACGCTGCGCAGGCGCGAGTCCGGCCAGCCCTCGCTGATCATACAGGGCACAGCACAGCACCTCCCCTTCTCCCCCTCCACATTTGATACAGTAGTCAGTACCTTCCCCTCAGAATATATCTACGATCCCGACAGCATCGCAGAGATCGCACGCGTCCTGCGCCCTGGCGGCCGCCTTATCGTCATCGAAGGGGCCAACTTGCTGCCGGTCGGCTTCGTACAACCCGCCCTGGTTCTGCTCCAAAGCCTGGTCTACGGCCCACACCAACAGCACGATCCGCATGAAGAGGAAAGAACCAGCCAATCAGTGGAAGTCATAACAGAAGTGATCCCCGATGCTCGCTTTGGCCTCCACATCCCGTTAGAGCGCTTCAACCTGCAACGCCGCTCAGAGCGTGTGCGCAGCCGGCGCTGGGAGGTCTATATCACAATCGGGACCCAAAAAATAGAAGCGCCTCCCCTCTGTCCGGTCGTTTAGCATAAGATGAGTAAGTGATTGGTGATAATCTGCCTGACCGGGTTCAGTTTTCTTAACATAGACACTGCACGTGCGATCTCAAAGGATCTTCACCCTACGTAATTATACTGGATATAAAGGATGTAGGGCAGGCAAATAAACGAAAATTGTGAATTGACGGCGCTCGCATCCTCGGCTACCATAGATGATAATAACCGCATAATATGGGAATGTGGAAGGTGGAGAAGCGCAATGTCAGACGGACAGAAACCTGCCGAGCACGGCAAACAGCCAGACAACCTCGTAGGGCGCACACTGCGCGATGGAGAGTATCGTATCCTGCGTATTCTTGGTCACGGTGGCATGGGAAAGGTCTACCTGGCAACACATACACTGCTCGATACAAAGTTTGCTATCAAGCAAGCACGAGCGGATCAGCCGCTACCTGAGTGCGTGGTCGCCGAACTTGATGCCATTATACGCGGCGATAGGCCAGAACCACCCGGCACGGCGGAAGCAGAAACGGAAGGCGACTTTCCAACCAGTGGCGGCGTCCATACCGACCGCTTCTTACGCGAAGCTCTCCTGCTGGCTCGCCTGGAGCATCCAGCTATCCCCACGCTCTACGACTATTTCACGCAGGATGGTTACTGGTACCTGGTTATGGATTACGTTCCCGGCCCAACGCTGGGAACCTATCTGCGCCAGCAGCCGGCACTGCCACCGCTCGAAGCGCTCAATTACGCGATGCAGCTCTGCGATGTGCTCGACTACCTACACCGCCAGTCGCCACCCATCGTTTTCCGCGATATGAAGCCCTCGAATATCATCCTGACACCAGAGAAGGCGCTGATGCTGGTCGATTTCGGCATATCACGCTACTTCAAAGTAGGGCAGGTCAACGATACCATCGAATTCGGCTCGCCAGGCTATGCCCCACCAGAACAATATCAGGGCCACGCCCAGACTGATGCACGCTCAGATCTCTATAGCCTGGGGGTATTACTCCATGAAATGGTGACCGGCAAACGACCCGTTGGCATGGGCGCTCCCCTCTCACCACCACAAAGCATCAACCCGAACCTCTCGGCCGCTATCAGCGGCCTGATTGCCCTGGCTACACGCTCAGAACCAATGTACCGCTTCCAATCCGCTCAGGCGCTTTACCTGGCACTGGAACGCGTCTACACCATCGAGGAGTGGCGAGCATATCAGCAGCAGCTACAACATTCTCAGGAAGACGAGAAGGTCAGCGTAGCCGCGCATGTCAGCTCACTGGGCGTCAAATTTGAGGATGGAAGTGCGCAAGGAGAAGATAGCAAAAAAACGATCAATTACAATATCCCACCTCGACCAACCTATCCGCCTCCACCATCTCAGCCGCTCATCTCACCCTGGTCGATTAATCTACAACAACGACACGCGATACGCCGCACGATCCAGCGGGCTCGCCAGGAACGACAGGAACGGGAACAGCACCAGCCTCCGTTAACACTCAGAGCAGAAACTGCCAGTGTCACACTTCCCCAACCACCAGTAGCGGTGGAAGAGCAGCCGGTGGCCCAGGCTCCTTCTCGACCATCTACTATCAGAACAGAGCGGATCGTGCAGGTCTGCTTCGCGCTGGCTATGGTCCTGTTTCTCATACTCTCCGCGGTATTTACCATCGTGCATCTACAGCAGCAATCTGATGCCAATAGCAAACGACACGCGAAATCAAAAGATGCTGGCGCCACGCAGGTCTGGAAGGTTCTACCATCCTTACCTGAGCCAGAAGCGGATAATGCCGCCGCCTACGTCCAGGTCCAGGGTAAGCCATACATCTACCTGAATGGTGGATACCGCAGCCACAAACAGTCTTCCCATTATGATCACAATCTCTATCGCTACGATATCCTGGCAGCACACTGGGAGATCGTCAATACCCACCTGCCAGGCATGCTCAATAATGCCGCCGCCACCGACAGCCAGGGCAGGATCTTCTTCACAGCCGGCTACTCCACCGATAGCTACGACGTCGTCTCGGCGCTCTACATCTATCAGCCGGCGAATAACAGCGCGCGCAAGATCACATCCCCCAACCCTCTGGGCTATGGAGGCTCCATGATTATCGATGGGCAAGGCCATCTCTACGTTACTCAGGGCTTCATGCAGGCCGGCCAACCCGGCACAAAGGCCGCGACAGGCTGGTATCGCTACGACGTTACGAATGATCAATGGACTACCCTGGCACCTCTGCCCCAGGGGCTTGGCTACACACAACTGGCCTTTGATAATCAAGGGGGCATCCTGTTGCTGGGTGGCTCATCCGATGCGGGCCAGCATGCCCAGAACAGCCAGATCTACCGCTACGATCTCACCCACGATAGCTGGAAACGCCTGTCAATCACAACACCCGCGCTCCTCAGCGGCGCGACAAGCTGCATAGCCAGGCCGAACCAGCTCATCATCATCGGTGGTTATGATGCCCGGCACGATCAGGGCCTCAGCCAGGTCTGGCTATTTGACCTGCATACACTACAGTGGACTCAGATGACGTCAATACCTGGCGATGGTTCCGCGCTGGGCACGGCTGCCTGCGATGGTCAGGGCAATGTCTACGTAGAGCGAGGAGCCGACAAACTCAACCAACCCACGCAGGATTTCTTGCAGATCGCTCTGCCCGCCCGCGTCGGAGAGAGCAGCCGCAAGCGTTATGGATGAATGACTTCGTAGATGAGCGGCCCGGGCTGCACCGCTTCATCGCTCCAGGTGTAGCAACGCAGCAACTCCTGCTGAATGGCCGCCGCTTCATCTTCGTTGCGCGCGTGAATCTCAACCAGCGGATCGCCCTGGTGACAGTAATCACCAACACGAGCCTGCAAAATAAAGCCTGTTCGATGATCGATAGCATCATCTTTTTTAAAACGTCCCGCCCCCAGGCGCATGCTCGCCAGACCAATACGCTCGGCATGCATAGCAGCGATGTAACCACTGCGCGGCGCGGTCAGCATGCGGCGCAGTGGCGCGGCTGGCAATAGCTCCGGCCGCTCAACCTGGCGCGGATCTCCTCCCTGCGCCGCGATGACCTCGGCAAACTTCGCTACTGCCGCTCCCCCTCGCACAGCCGCGGCGACCAGGTCCTCAGCCTCGGCCTGATCTCGCGCCTTGCCGGTCATCACCAACAACTCAGCAGCTTCGTGATAGCAGAGCTCAGAGACGTCACCCGGCCCCTCGCCACGTAGAATAGCGATCGCCTCGACCACTTCCAGAACGTTACCCACTGCTCGCCCCAACGGCTGGTCCATCGCGGTGATTGCCGCCACTGTATGCATCCCTCCTACCCGGCCAATTTCCACCATCGCTACCGCGAGCTCGCGTGCCTGCTCCACCGTTTTCATAAAAGCGCCAGAACCTACCTTGACATCCAGCAACAGATGCGAGCCGCCAATGGCTAACTTCTTACTCATGATGCTGGCCGCGATAAGCGGAATGCTATCAACAGTCCCGGTCACATCGCGCAATGCATACATCTTGCCGTCAGCGGGTGCAAGCTGGCTCGACTGCCCGGCGATGACAATACCATGCTGCTGCAAAATATGTAAAAATTCCTCGCTCGCGAGCGAAGTGCGCAAGCCTTGAAACGACTCCAGCTTGTCGACTGTACCACCGGTATGCCCAAGACCACGACCGGACATCTTTCCCACAGCGACACCACAGGCCGCGACCAGCGGAGCCACCGCCAGCGTCACTTTGTCTCCCACACCCCCCGTGCTGTGCTTGTCTACAACCGGCACCACCATTTCACGCACCCTTAGCTGTTCGCCAGAATGCGCCATCGCCAGCGTCAGATCGCTGGTCTCGCGTGCGTCCATACCACGCCAGAACACAGCCATGAGCCAGGCCGCTACCTGATAGTCAGGAATGGCGTCGTTCGTATACTGCTCAACCAGCCATCCTATCTCCTCGCTGCTTAATGCCTCTCCATCTCGCTTTTTATGAATAAGCTCTACAATCTGCATCCATACTACTCCGCTAACACGACACGCAGCGAATCCGCGGCAAAGCCATTGCCCGTCTCGATCTGATAACGATGGATTATCTGACTGCCCAGTCGCACATTACGATCAAATACCAGCTGCCCATTAGTGAATGCATAGACATCAATGTTTGGATCCTGCACTCCCTGGATGACGGTCGTCTCAAACTGGTCCAATGGTTGCTTGTCCAGCGCATCATAGAGGGTCGCAACCTGCCGCCAACCAGAACAGGATGCATAAGCAATACGCACAACCCGTTTGCGCTTATTGACAATCTCTTCACTCACAACAGTAAAAGGGAGCGCGCCCTGCTTGAGGGCTTTGAGCTGCTGCATTGTCTTTGGTGGGAAGGGGACAGGTGGTTCGGGTTCCGGCACCACCGGAGCCGTCCATAAGCCTGGCACCTCCGGCTCCGATCGCGGCTGCTGCGCTGGCGAACCCACCTGGGGACTGCGCCCGCTAGCGGGCACGGGCGAAACCTGGCGCGGCTGCTGCGCCGGTCTCGTCGTCGCACGGGTCGTGCCATAAGACACAGCAGAGCGCGAAGCCTTCGGCGGTTGAGGCTGCCGCGAGGCCGGCGGCACAGCGAACTGCGCCTTCAGATCCCGGCCACAACTCCTGCAATAGCTCGCATTTTCGGGATTGACTCCTCTACAGTAGGGGCAGTGCATCGTTGTTCCCTCTCAATCGGCTGCATACGATTAATTACATCTCATAATAATATAGACGTGCTTTACAATAATATATCATATGCCTCCCGATGCGATTGCCCGCTAGGCCTGGCGATTGATAGCCTCGACCAGCTGCGCATTACAGCGCGTTTTCTCAAACAACCGCAAAACCTGTTCCGCTCCATCACGGCGGGGCAGATCGGCCATCCTGCGCCGCACCGTTGCCATAGCACGCAGCTCTTCAGGCGAAAGCAGGCGCTCTTCTTGCCTGGTGCTGGAAACCTGCACATCAATCGCGGGGAAAATACGCCGGTCCGCCAGCTCGCGTGAGAGCCGGATCTCTAGATTGCCGGTGCCCTTAAACTCTTCATAGACAACCTCGTCCAGCCGGCTCCCGGTCTCGACCAGGCAGCTGGCGATAATCGTCAAACTTCCGCCCTCCTCCAGAGCACGCGCTGCTCCAAAAACACGCCGCCCGACCTCCAGCGCGTGAGCGTCTATACCACCAGAAAGCGTGCGGCTGCCATAACCGCCACGCTGGCCGCGCCCACCGCGCCACATGTCAGTGCTGAGATTGTGCGCACGTGCCAGACGCGTCAGCGAGTCCAGCAGGATAATCACATCTTTGCCCCGCTCTACCTCCAACCGCGCTTCATTAAGCGCCTTCTCTACAATACGTCCATGACGCGACAATTCTTGGTCAAAGCTAGAGGCATAGAGCCTGACACCCGGCCCACGCACCTCCGTACGCCAGTCGGTCACCTCCTCCGGTCGCTCATCAACAAGACAGAGAAACAAAAGCGCCTGAGGATAATTCTGTAGCACAGCACTCGCTACCTGGCGCAGAATCGTTGTCTTGCCAGCTTTCGGTGGAGCGACCACCAGCGCGCGCTGTCCAAATCCCAGCGGCACCAGCAGATCGATCAGACGCGTCGCAATCGGCACCGCGCCCGTCTCCAGCGTAATCCTGCGGTTGGGATGGATAGGAGTCAATTTCTCAAAAGGAGTATGTAGCGATGCCACCTGTCTGCAAATCTCCTATAAGCTAATGAGATTATCTGATTAGGGGATATTACCATATCATAGCGATACGTTCATGAAATCTCCATGTGGATACCCACGGGTTGAGCCGAGGGAGAAAACATGGCTCCGGCGCCGAGCCGGAGACCCCCTTGCGGGGGAGCGTTTTTGGTGGGAACGCTCACAACCCCACTGGTTTCCCAGGTAATGTGGGCCTCGCTCGGTTCTGCAGCGGTACTTTCTCATCAGCACTGCATAGACCCCGTTTTGCTGTTTAACTGATGAGTTCCAGAGCCTGGAGCTGGCTACCACGCACCCCAGGGTGGGAACTTGAACACTTCCGCACAACGTTTACCTGTTGCCAGGTGAGCTGGTCAAGTCCGGGGCTTGCAAAAGACGAGCAGAAGTCACCCCATCTGCAAGCCCTCGCTTTCAAAGCGGGGATACTTGACGCGGAGGATAATAGCAATACAGCCATAGCCAGACTGCTGCCAGCACACAACACATGCTTACATTTTTACGAGCGGAGCGATAAGACATGAGCTACCTATACTGTATCATACACAGTCAATGCCACGCGAAGGCAAAAGCCCCTCAACACATCAGCATGTCACAGGTTTTTACATGCAAAGGCAATTATCGTCTAATTATACAAGAGTATGTTTTCACCCCTGTTCAGGAGAAGCAAACTATGCAAGAAAAGCCAGATATGCCAGATACGCTAAAACAGGAATTCAACAATGAATTTTACCTCAAAGTCTGGCAAATCGAGCAAGATTTTGTCAGAACAAGATGGACAGTGGTCACCTTCTTCATGAGCATTAGTCTGGCGATCACTGGCCTCTCATTCCAACAAAATTTTGCCTTCCCTAAAACCCTCGTCATACGTATCGCAGGCCTGCTAATCTACTGGTTCGCCTATCTGCTCCATATCCATTTTCATGATTATAGCAAAAAACTGCGTGATTACCTGGTGGAAATGGAACAGACGAAGAGAACGACATTAGACATACAGAGCAAAACAGGGCGTCCCCTAAATCCCACATCAGGGCCCTCTACGACACAATCGCTATTCTTATTCGGCTTGATTTATATATTGAGTATCTTGTTACTCCTATTCCTGCAAATATAATCTTGATATTGCTTTGCTAATCTCCTGATAGCACTCTGCCAAGGTTCAAATGAGCAAAGTTTGACAGAGTAATAGGCTGCACAGTTTGCTCAGTAACTGGTTTATCAGAAAAGACACTGTCAGCAAACGATTCAACAGCCTTAAGAAATTCCTCGATATCATCGACATTATGCATTACCTGCACCTTAGCAGGGCTATACTTCTCGTCAATCTCCTGTCTCAGTTTCTCCCAATCACACTCCCTGGAGTAGTAAGAGTGCATAATGTAATCAGAGACAAAATGACAATCAGGCTTCCCCACCTCAGCAACACGAGTGTGAATACGTTGAATACAGGTCCCTAAATCTGCATCAACAAACAAAAAGTAGGAACCCCGCAAAAATTCTGGATCAAATAGACCTAAAGAAGTTATATATTCATCTCGCGCGAATTCAATAGTCACCACTCCTTTCCCATCAATTTGATCCATCTGAGATGTAATTTCTTGCTCTAATCTCTTAAGGGCCTCATCGATTACCGAGAAATCAAGTACATCAAATCCTCCATATGACGTTCGAAGAAACTTTCCTTCCGTATCATCTAGAAACATCTGATGCAAAATCGGATAATCTTTTTTACGCTCAGCCCAAATACCTCGCTCTTTTGCTTGCTTGATAATATAGCGCGCAGCTGTCGATTTCCCACTACCAGGACGCCCTAAAACGAACACTTTGACTATCATAATACGTTCCTTTATCACAAAAATAGTAATAAAAACAGGAATGCTCACGGCAAGCATTCCTCAAAAACAGTAAAGAAGTTTCATTTGTCTAAGTGCAGAGGAACAACGTTCCCTATCTCAGGATCCCAGGCATAGATGATATTCCCACCCTTGTTTGCTCCTAACTGAAGAATTGCATCAATGGCCTGAAAAATTGTTGAGCTTACATCCGCAATAGAACGCTGGCCAAGAGGACTCAAAAGTGCTTTGAGCGTTCGGTATGGGTGCCAGGTAATACCTAAATGGGCCGTAATAGACAACTGCAGCGCACTGCCCGGCGGTAGATCCGATTGCCCCAGTAAAATATCCTCCGCCAGCATCTTGCGCAATTGCCCGGCATGCTCTTTGGCTTTCTCCAGTGTCACATCATGCAAAAGTAGATAGAAGCGCCCCAGCCCGATATAGTAGAGATTATAACTCCTGTAATTGATAATAAGCGCCTGCAAGAGCTGGCGTATGCGCAAACCCACTGCCAGGCTCAACCTGCGCAACGTCCGATCTCCATAACGAGCAGCAAGAGCATCCTGATCATCGATATCAATCGCTATACATGTTATCGCAGGCTCTTTTCCTGGAGCAGCATACTCCCGCACCGGCATCAACTGGGACTCCTCTTGAATCTCTCGCAAAATCCGCTGTACCTCTTCAACAAAATCATCTTCCGATGGAAACTCCCGAAACGCGGTATCCACTACCGATGGCTCCCTCATTAAGCTGAGAAAATTCATCGTCAGCTTCTGACGCTCCTGATACGTTTGTAAGATTTCCTCAACAATACGAGCCATTAACCTTAGTATACGCCTATCTTCATCATTAAACGCAGAAGCGCTCCGCGAGGCAACATAAAGTACTCCCAGAGGCACATCAATCTCACCACCCACTGGCACCGCGATATTGGATCGCACGACCCCAAGCCCCTGTTCCACCGGATTGTTCTTGATGGAGACGTCATCTTGAGACAGCCCGGCACGAGACACGACACGCTTCCCCAAAAAAGCTCGCAAACATAAACTGTGGTGATAATGCGCTATCTTAAAACCATCTAAATCACGACATCGCTCACTGGTGGCTCGCACGATCAACTTACGCTGCAACATCGGCAAATAGTTGTCTTCAGGCAGCGCAATATAGCTCAAAACCCAGCGATCCTCCCCCTCAGCGGTCTTCCCTCCCAGCCGCACCACCATATCCGCGATACCATTGAGTAAGGCGTCCGGCAATTTTGATGCCGTATCCATACCGGGCAGGATCACATCTTGCATGCCATAGCCAAAATAGTGCTCCCAATCACGCCTGACTTCGAATAATGGTTCGAGCAAACGATGCACAAGACGCACATTCTCGGGTTGCAGATTCAATTGCCCGACCTTACCACCCGGAACGGTTATCAATACTGCATCTCTCCCACCCTCCACTACACCAGGCATCTCCCCCATATCCACTGCCTGGAGCTGATAGCTGGATGGCGTTTCGAAGGTAGGCTCAGGCGTGAAAAACGTATAAAAAGTACGCGTCTGACCCAACCAGCCCACCAGTGATTTGCCCACACGCGGCAGACTCTGCACATCCCTCACAGAAATATCGTTCTCAAAAGGCAAGATCAGGCCAAGATATGCGTTGGGAGCATCTTCGTACAACGACATGATGGAGAAAAGCAGCGCTCGTGAAGCATAACAACGCCAGACCAGGTGCCTGTGATAGATCGTCTCTATTCGCCTGATAATATAACGATACACATCTTCTTGCGCCTCCGGCAGTATCACATGCTGCCGATCCTCCACAGGCAATGCTTCATACCACATACGATCAATATCAGGCGGTATATCCCCAGGCGCAAAACCCACCTTCATCAGTTCCCGAATAATGGCCAGCTTATCAAGCTCCGCAACAGGATATAGCCTGCGCCCCTTCTCTTCCCTTCGAATAGGCTTCAACAGGCCTCGCGTCTCCCAATCACGCAACTGATTCTCGGTAAACCCAAATGTTATCGCAGCATGGCTGATCGGAACAGCCGCTCCAGAGCGCCCCTGTTGAATACTCCTCTGGATTTGCGCTTGCACATCAGTACTTTGCAGAAATTCCAGGATTTTTAGATAGCTGTGTCCATTCATACGATTATCTCCTGCTAACAGCTTTCCCTGAAACGTTTCCTTCAAGCATAACACATCTATTTGGTATTGTAAAGTTTTCTCATCTCTTTCTCAACTTTCTTACCTAATCTAAGAAAATATATCCATATTAAACGCTCTTTCTTGATTATGATACGATATTCTCGCTGTTCCAGAAAGAAACTATGTCAACTTAGTTACGGTATTTCCACCTCATCTCAGAAATCTTGACTTTTTCTAGCGTTATAAGTTATCATTTCTTATACAGAACCTGGTAAGATCAAAATATCTTACTTCGACTCTAAATCTTTTCTGCAGACAGGAGAGGCTATTCCCGGAGTCACCGATTCTTCAGTAGTAAGGTCATCTTCGTAGGCGGTACCAATGGAACATCTTTCACCAACTATACGAGGAGAGATCTATCTATGCCTGAGTCACACATTCAGCTCGGTTCAGACGTTTTCTCACCCGATAGCGATCAAACCTGGTACGACCTCTACGCCTGGCTTATGCCATTCGTTGAGGTGTGGGTCAATAGTATACACATTGACAACTGGCATGGTCAGCGTAGAGATATCTCTGAAGATGTCGTTCAGGATGCTATCATTCGCATCTTCACCTACCACCAGCAATCGCTGCAAGATACAGGACGCTCCATCCGTTCGCTCAAAGCCTTCAGCAAAAAAGTCGCGCTCAATCTCTTACGCGACAAAATAAAAAAGGAAAAACGCCTCGTGCGGCTTACCGTAATATACGGCTATGGCCTCCCGGGCACAACCGAAGAGCCAGTCCAGGAAGATATCAATCTGGATCAACTGGATGCCGTAACAGAAATAGCACGTATTATCGCCAGCTTCCCCCGCAAACAAAAAACAGCCCTGCTGATCGATCTCGCCAATCGCCTCGATCTCGATGATCGACCATCAAGCTTTGAACAGGCGCTGCAGGCACACGGGCTCTGCCTCCGCCACTACCAGTATTCCCTGCCCGCTGATTCTCGCGAACGAGGCCGACATACAACCCTGCTCTCCCTCGCCCGCAAACGTCTGAAACGAGAACTCCGCCAGTTCTATCAACCATAATCCTTACTGCCAGAAACGCCGCTGCGCGGCGTTTCTGGCATATATCAGGAAGGGGCTGCCTTCATCCTCTTCCCCACCAGCTTCCCTCTACTTGTGCTACAATATCCTTCAGGATATCTATCCTGCCATCGCCTTTTCACTACTCACCTGAGAGGACACGTACAATGTCTCTTACACCTACCCTGACCTTCGCACAAGATTACCTACTTCGCTTCCAGACCCATCAGGACGAATTGCTCGACCGGCTCGCTACACTGGTCAATATCGATTCCGGCACCAGGCAGATTGAGGGCATCAACCGCGTGATTGCCCGGTTAGAGACATGGTTCCAGGAACTGGGCTTCAGCACTACCCTCCACCCCACCGAACCCTACGGTAACAATCTCGTCGCGCGCCGCCAGGGCAAAGGCACCGCACGCATACTACTCGTCGGTCATGTCGATACTGTCTATCCCGCCGGCTCTACACAAATCCAACCCTTCTCCATTCGCGATGGCCGCGCCTACGGCCCGGGCGTGGCCGATATGAAATCCGGCATCGTCATGGGGCTATACGCGCTGCGTACCTTGATTGAAGCAGGCTTCGAAGACTATGAGGAACTCTGCTTTGTCGCCAATAACGACGAAGAGGTTGGTTCCGCGGCCAGCAAGGCTCTGCTCGGCGAGATCGCCCGCCAGGCTGATGTCGGCATCATCCTGGAACCCTCTCGCCACTTGGAGGTCATTACCCAGGCACGCAAAGGCACAGAACAGTATGTATTGGAGGTACACGGCATTCCCGCCCACTCCGGCGTGGATCCACAAAAAGGTCGCTCCGCAGTCATCGAACTGGCTCACAAAATGCTCGCTATCCAGAACCTGAACTCACTCTATCCAGGTATTACCTTCAATGTCACTCGCATCAGCAGCACCGAACCACTCAATATCATACCAGACATGGCTCGCTGCTCTATCTCAGTTCGTGCATTCAGCCAGCAGGCGCTCGATGAAGCCGCCGCCGCCCTGGAACAGATCAGCAACAACCGCAGCGTGCCCGATACCAGCGCAACACTCAAGCGCATCCGTGGCCGCAAACCCTACGAAACAACACCAGAACTGAGCTCCCTGGTCGAACTGGCCCTGTCGGAAGGAAAAGCGCTCGGCCTGAATCTGCAGCCCGAACGCCGCGGCGGCGTCTCAGACGGCAATACGCTCATGGAGGCCGGCGTCCCCACCCTCGATAGCCTCGGCCCAACCGGACACAATACACATAACCTCCAGCTTGAACACCTGGATTTACATACACTCCCCCTGCGTGGAGCACTGCTGGCCGGCATCATTCACCGCGTCTGCCTGTCGAAATCAACAGGCACAAAACCGTCCTGATGGCCAGTGCATCTCCACTCCCTTTTGTCTATACTGAGTGCATAACTCTAGAGCACCCCTAAGAAGCAGGGGTGCAGATCCCCAGGCGGGGGCTTGGGGGCTGCCTTGCAGCCCGTCTGAGCGCGTAGCGCTAGCTGCGACAGCAGCGTTGGCGGGCTGGACAAGAGGGGCGCCCCCAACTCAGTCATTGATTCACTCTTGGAGCCAGCTTTATGGGATTTCATGGAATGAGGGGCGGCGCTCATGGATTGGCAGACTACGCGGAAGAAATGAAAAAAAGCGGGCGCAAAGCAGATACCCGCACCTTCAAACGCATTCTAGGAGCATTCAGCCCCTACAAACTTCAGGTCTTGCTGGTCCTGATCGCCATCATCGCGACAACACTCCTTGGATTGATTAATCCATTGCTGATTCAACAGGTTTTCGACGAGGCCATCACCAAAGGCAACCTGAACCTGCTGATCATCTACGTTATTATTATGATACTAACGCCGGTAATCTCTGGCATTGTCGGCGTAGGGCAAAGCTACCTCAACAACATCATCGGCCAGAACGTCATGCGCGACTTCCGCAACCGCCTCTACCGGCACCTGCAGAGTATGTCGATGCGCTTTTTCACCGCGACACGTACCGGCGAGATTCAGTCGCGCCTCTCCAATGACGTGGGCGGCGTACAAAACGTACTCACCAACACCGCTACCAGTATCGTCTCGAACTTCTCCACAGCGCTGAGCACTATCGTGGCGATGGCCCTGCTCAGCTGGCAGCTAACACTCCTCTCGCTCGGCCTGTTGCCACTCTTTCTCTGGATTACCTATAAAGTAGGCAATATTCGCCGCGCCACCAGTAAAGAGACTCAGCAAAGCATGGCCTCCCTGACCGCTATGATGCAGGAGACGCTTTCGGTCAGCGGCATCCTGCTGATGAAAACCTTCGGACGACAGCAATACGCCCGCGAGCGCTTCGAACAGGAGAACCAGCAATTGGCCGATCTCTCAGTGCGCCAGCAAATGATCGGACGCTGGTTCTTTATGTTTATCGGCACCTTCTTCTCGATCCTGCCAGCCCTGGTCTACCTGGTTGCCGGCTGGCAGATCATTAATCACCTGGACCCGGGCATGACGCTCGGTAAAATTGTGGCCTTCACTACCCTCCAGAGCAGGCTCTTCTTCCCCATTGGCCAGCTGCTCAGCGTCCAGGTGGAGGTCCAGGGAGCTCTGGCACTGTTCGACCGCATCTATGAGTACCTCGATCTGCCGATCGACATCACCGATAAATCAGACGCACTCAGCCCTAAACCAGAGGAGACACGTGGCAAGATTACGTTCAAAAACGTGAACTTCAGCTACAAAAAAGGCGACACTTCCCCTGCCCCCTCACCAGGCAATAACGGCAAAGTCAGGCCACTATCTCCTCCGGCGAACAATGGTCGCCCGGACGAGGAAACCAACCACCAGGCTCTCAAGAACGTTTCTTTTACGATTGAACCGGGCCAGATGGTCGCGCTGGTCGGACCGAGCGGCGCCGGCAAGACGACGATTACCTACATGGTCCCCCGCCTCTACGATGTAGATGACGGCAGCGTCACTATCGATGATACTGATGTCAGAAATATCAAACTGTCCTCACTCGGCGAACTGGTCGGCATAGTCACACAGGAGACCTATCTCTTCCATGCATCGATCCGCGAGAACCTGCTCTACGCACGACTCGATGCAACCGAAGAACAGATGATTGCAGCAGCAAAGGCGGCCGCTATCCACGACCGCATCATGGATCTGGATGAAGGCTATGATACCATCGTCGGCGAGCGCGGCTACAAGTTCTCCGGCGGCGAGAAGCAGCGCATCGCCATCGCGCGCGTCATCCTGAAAGATCCACGCATCCTGATCCTGGACGAAGCCACCAGCGCTCTGGATACTCACTCCGAGCGCCTGATCCAGTCAGCTCTTGAACCGCTGATGGAGGGCCGCACCACGCTGGCTATCGCGCACCGCCTCTCTACAATCATGGCCGCCGACGTTATCCTGGTCGTCGAAAAAGGCGAAATCGTCGAACGCGGCACCCACCAGCAACTGCTCGAATTGGGCGGGCTCTACGCCAGGCTCTACAACGAACAGTTCGCCCAATCAAACGAAGAAATAGTAGCCTGACAGGTTTACGAGCATAGATTCTTCAGATATACCTTGCTCGTGCCCACGGGAACTGTAGGGCCCTCCCTTGTGGGGGGCCGGATCACGACCTGCCAGCCCTTTTGCCACCCAACCTGTAAGGCCACCCCCTGCGGGTGGCCGCCTCCGCATCATCCCGCAGGTAATGTCGTGAGCCAGCTACGCAAAGCTCTGGCCCTGGAGGAACCCATCCCTTCCAGATTATGCAAAGCCTCGAGTGCCAGCCTCCGGGCTTCCGCCGCGCGTCCGCGCGCGGCGGCAACACGGGCCAACCCCTCGTGCGCGCTGGATACTAAACCACGATACGCTGGGGGAACAGTTGTACGAATCTCCTCAAATGAGGCCATCGCGGCCTCGTACTCACCACATGCCAGGTACCAGCGCCCTAGAACGTAGAGCCCTTCGCCGATGTACCAGGGCGCCCTGGCCTGCCGGGCCATCTCCAGACACTCCTGTGCACGAACCAGCGCCTCTTCCCTACGCCCCTGCTTCATATAAACCGTCCCCAGCACCTTCAAAATACCACTCCCATACACACAATGACCAATCTGACGCGTCAACTCCAATCCCTCAAGCAGGGCCGCTTCGGCGACCCCGCCGTTGTCCAATTCCGCTTCCGCCTGACCCTGCACCATCAGCAGAAAACTGAGCTTTTCACGCTGCCCACCTGCCCGCGCCAGTTCCAAACCTTCCCGCAATACGGCTCTGGCCCGATCCGGCTCTCCCCGCCTGACCTCTATCATCCCCATCAGTGCCAGGGCCTCCGCCAGCTGGCCCGGTAACCATACCCTGCGCGCCAGGTCGACGGCCTGCTGCAAATAATGTTCGGCCTGCACGGAATCCTCTTGCTCCATAAGCACCCAGCCCAGCATGGTTAGTATACCCGCTGTAAATGCGCGCGATCCCAGAGCCTCCGCCTGCTCCAGACCCGTTCGCAGCACTGTCTCCGCCTCTATAAACTTGCCCAGATTCTTCTGTATCCAGCCCAACCTCGCGATCTGGCTCAAGGCCTGGTCCTGATATTTATACTGGTACGATAGCTCTATCCCCTGCTGCATCAAGGATTCCGCCAGGGTAAAGTCACCCTGCACCGCCAGAACATCAGCCAGGCAGGCAGAAGCTCCAGCCATACGATATGCATAGCCGATATCCTGCGCGATCTGCAACGCTTCCTGGAAATGCCCTTTCGCCCGCTCATACTCTCCACGATCCATCTCCACCCTCCCCAGACGCGCCAGCAAATCAGCACACCTGGCCTGATTATGGTATTGACGTGCCAGCGCCAGACCTTCCAGGCAGCGAGACTGCGCCTCATCATATACACCGCGCAGGCGCAGGATCTCGCTCAGGAAATCCAGGATTCTCATAAGATGCCGGTAGTCCCGCTGTGCCTGCGCAATCTGGTAGGCCTGGCGGAGATAGCGCTCTAATAACTGGAACAGCCCTCGCCGCCGCAGAAATGCCACCACGGCACAAACAATACGGACAAACTCGGCTTCCTTCTCCACCTGTGGAGCTATCTCCAACGCGCTAAAAATAACACCGCTTTCGATAGCCAGCACATCATAATCTTCCTGGTAGCGCTCCACATAGTCCAGGACATACTCAACCAGGCGCCCCTCTGCCCGCCGATCCTCCCACTGAGCTCGCGCGAAATCCGCTATCGTCTGGTGCAACATATAACGCCCCTGCCCCTCATATTCCGCTAATCCCACATCTACCAGCCGGTCCAGCACCTGCACCTCTATACCCGCCACAACCAGCGCCGCCTCCTCGGAAAAACTCTCCGGCCTGGGCGGAAAAACCGCCAGCGAGTAAAGCGCCTGCCTCTCCCCTTCACTGAGCATGGCCTCGCTGAGACCAATCATTACCTGCAACGTCAGCGGTGTCCCCTCAGGTAAGCGCTGATCTCGGTCCGGTCCCGCCTGAGGCTGCTCCAGATGCAGCCGCTCCTCCGCCTTTTGCAGCCGGTCCAGGGCCTCCTTCAACCTCCGCTGTTGCAACGTGCGCGTCTGCATCAGCAAATAAGTACCCATCAACTTGAGCGCTAGCGGCAATCCACCTACTGCTTCCACGAGCCTGCGCACAACCTCGCCACTTACTTCCTCCAGCGCTGGCGCCTGCAGTCGCAGCAGGCGCACTCCTTCCTCCAGGCTGAGCTCCGGTACCCGCACCACCTGGGTACCAGCAAAGTGCACCGCCACCGCAGGAATACGCGTGGTCAGAACATAACAACAGTGGATCCCCCCCACCATACAACTCAATGCTGCCTCAACACTCCAGGCATCATCGATCACAATCAACATATGTCGGTCTCCGATGGCCTGCCGTAGCACCTGCACCCAGTCATCAACGCTCTCTAGCGTGCTCCTTACTTCCTGGCTGATACCTAACAGATTGGCCCAACGGCTCAATAATGACGGCAGATGCGGGCGCGGCCCCAGGCCCGCCCACAATACTCCATCCCGAAACGCTTCACGCATCGGAACACTGGCCGCCAGTTCGACTGCTAAAGTCGTCTTGCCCACGCCCGGTAGACCGTACAACGCGATCTGCACCCTCTCCCCTGGCTGCGACAATTGCTGCTGCAAGCATTCCAGCAATTCCACACGCCCAATAAGTGAGGATGTCGCTGAGATTCGCAGAGGGATCAGTGGATCAAAAACCGGCAATGGGAGTTCCGGCACCAGCCGCTGCGAATCCGCTTTGATAAGTCCCAGCTCTCCGCGACTCTTGTCGAAAATCTCACACAACTTTTTACGATAACCCGGCCCAGGGAAAGCGGTACCATTTTCCCAGCGATTGACCATAAACGCCTGGGAAGCACCAACCAGGTCAGCAACTTCCTGCTGCGACCAGCCCCGCTCCAGACGTGCGCGCCTTAACAGCACATTTGGCTGTGCTTGAGCTGCTTTTTTGACGGGCAAAGGAACGACCCTCCCTCTCTGCATGGCAGCGTTGCGACATATTCTCAGTCACAAAGAACATCTACATCATAACAAATCCCAAGAGTGATATGTTAGGCGATATTACCTTGGTACCCAAAATAGAGTATTGTGAAAGTGCAGTACCTTAAGTAATGGCTGCTTGCGCTATGCCGCCGCCACCTATTGCCAGAAGGTGGCGGCGGCACACCCTCTCTAACCCCTCACAATCCCACCATATAGGAAATGTGAACTGCTGCATAGCTATAGTCAGCAATATTGATT
>JAFMRP010000882.1 GCA_017354095.1 Ktedonobacteraceae bacterium | reverse complement strand
TATGCATCTGTTGCGCCTGCGCCTCGATTCTGCGCAAGTTCTCGATCCGCTTGAGCTGGTTATTGAGCGGGCCCATCAATTTCCAGAGCATAGACTCCTCACCGACAGGAGCACTCGGGGTATGCCCATTGGCCACCGCTGTCAGGGCCTCACAGAGACGGTCGATCTCCAATTCTAACCGTACCTTATCCTGCGAGGCTGTGCGATTATGCGCGTTCAGATCCTGTTCAAGCCGGATCAGCTCCTCGGCCATATCAGCCCGCGCAAGCGCGCGCGTGGCGCTGGAATCCCAGAGCAGGCCGGCGCCGCAGATAATAAAGAAGAGGAAAAACGGCACGGTGAGGATCGCCGGACCGTACTGGCTGACCTGGTTCATCAGCTCGGTCGTCTCGGGAAATCTAATGACGCCCACTCCTAAGACGCCTACTCCAACCAGTATGTAGTTCCCCATCGTCAGCGCGACTACAAGAAGACGCGGCAGGACAAAGACGGCGAAGAGCAGCGGGATGACATACAGGTCGAAAATCGGGAGAATCGTCGGACTGATCCCTCCCGGTGTCGTAGCCAGGTTATAAGCGATGCCAACTTCAAAAATTAGGATCACTATGCTGCCCGCTATCCACGTTTGCCCGGTCCGATTGAGCACAATGGCAATCACTTCCAGTGGCGCGGAAAACAGCAAAACAACGAGCAGAAGAGGATTAGTACCAAAAAGTGCCGCTGGAATTCCCAGGATATTAAAAGCGATGCAGAACAGGATCATATAACTGCACAGGCGCCCACGCCGGAAAGCCTCGCGCCTGGCGAGTGGCTGTGTACGATCAGGTTCCTCTGGCAACGCGCAGCTGAGATGATGCCACCCACGCAACAGGGTTTGCAGCGGGCCACGCGAGGGACGCGAAGACGACACTGGCGGGATCGCTAAGGGAGAGATGCGCGGTGGAGGCATATTCATGCGAGACACCCCTCCACCAGGAAATCAGGCGTGCCGGTGGCATGGATACCCACTAACCGCATACCGGCCTGCTCCAAAAGCTTCTGGAACTCCGCCTCAGTTCGCTCATATCCCCCCTTCGTGTTCAACCGCATAAACAACCCGACAAAGAGGAACGGCGATGGCGGCTGCGGAGCCGGTGGAACAACATATTCGATGATGAGCAGCCGTCCACGTTTTCCCTGCGGCACAAGCGCCTCGCGAACATTTCTCAGAATACGAAGCGCATCGTGATCATCCCAATCGTGCAAAACATGCTTGAGCAGATAGAGATCTCCCCCGGCCGGGATATGTTCAAAGAAGTTACCAGCCACCAGGTCACAACGCTCCCGCGTGTTCGCGTGCACCAGGTACCCCTCTGCCTGCGCGATAACCTCGGGCAGATCAAACAGGCTGGCCTGCAGCTGTGGAGCACCGCGCAGCAAAGCGGTCAGCAGCCCGCCTTCTCCCCCACCGATATCGACAACCCTCTGGACGCCATTAAGATGGCCCGTCTGTGCGATGGCCGCGACAATCGCAGGATTAAGAGCTTCAGAATATGAGGTCATCGCCGACTGGAAAACCGCGAAATCCTCCCGGTTATGCTGCATATAATTCCAGAACTCTTTGCCCTCCTGGTGCTCAAATGAGGGCAGCCCTGTCTTGAGCGTATAGGGAAGCCCTCCCCAGGCTCGCCAGCTCCATTGCGAACCAAACATACGAGCCAGCCCATACCATGATCCCGGCAAATCCGAGCGGAAACAGGCAGAAAGCTCCGTCTGCGCAAACGTATCCTCACCAAGAGGCGCAAAGATACCCACACTGCTCAAGCAGCGCAACAAGAGCTGCAACACCGACTGATCCAGCTGCAGCTGCTCCGCGAGACGTGGAACCGAAATAGGACCGGCCACCGCGTGATCAGGCAGCCGGAACTCAACCGCCACCTGTATCGCTCGCGCCACCAGCATACCCATGAACAGCTCGTAAGCCCGCTGGTGAACATCCGCCTGGAACGGCATCACCTGAGATTCCGAAGACGCTTCTTGTGACATGAAATTCTCCTTGAGCATTAAATGTAAACACTGATTTGTCGAGGTATCTCAACAGCGAATGAGCCCCGTAGGCCAGCCCTCTCGCATCCTGACCCGACTGAAATCCAGTGCAGTGACTCGCTTTAGCGAGAAGCCCGGAGGCTCTCCATCGAACCCTGCCACCGCCGCCTCCAGCCCTCTCACCTCGCCCAACATGTAGGGCCACCCCTTGCGGGAGGCCGGTTCCGGATGGCCAGTCTGGGCGCCAGCCCCCCCCAAAACCCTCATCCAAGGGCACCCAAATCGCGCAGCTGCTCCACAATCTCCCTCACCGCCTCAGGAGGAAGACGTAGCAGCGTCGCAATCTCTTCAACCGAACGCCAGCCATCGGCCAGCGAAAATACTTGCATCTGTCGATGCGACCAGCCCGCCTGAACCGTCGGTAGCAATCGGCGAGGGTTACGAAGAGGAGTCGGCTGACGCGGTGGTGGTGGAACTCCGACGTGAGGGTTCGTCGTTGTAAGAGGTCGCTCCCCCCGCTCCTCAGCAATGAAAGGTTGAACGAACCACTCAACAGTCTCGTGGAAAAGTGCCTGGAGTGCCTGCTCCCCCTGAAGTAGAGGATACCCACGAGCATCGATCACAGCGCAGGAAAGAATCTGCCCTTCCATGACCTTAATAAGAGCCTGCCGGGCAGCCTTGACCCCTGGCAAACCCGTTGGAAGATCGGCGACCAGCTGCGCGCTTTCCCGGCGAGTAGCAAGCGTTTGCAGAATGATATGACTCGGAAGCGTATAACGCATAATTTCATCATAATCGCTCTTATGACGCTAACACGTGTTCGAGAATGCCGCGAAAGCAAGCAAACACGCTGAAGGGGCGCATCGATCATAAGAGTATGTGCGCATTTCCTCCTTTCCTCACGAAGTAAGGTACATCTACATGATGAGCTTAAACGGCCTCTATCCAGGCAGGACAGGCTGGCCGCGCTCCCCCAAATCATTCTAGCAGGAAACAACGCAGAATGGAATAGCTGGTGATATAAATACTACATTAAAAATTTATGAAAACTGGCAAATAGCAACCAGACGGCTTATTAAAACTCACCGGGCAACACCCCTTCACACCCTTGACAACCCTTCTTCCCATTACGTATACTTATGGGAGCGATACCATGGGAACGTTCCCATAAAGCTGAACCGCGTATTGTTTGCGACGACCGCTCCACAGGCGCAAG
>JAFMRP010000157.1 GCA_017354095.1 Ktedonobacteraceae bacterium | reverse complement strand
GGCGGCCTTGCTCGCTCCATAGGAGACCTCGCCCGGAAAGACCTGCGCCCCATCTGTGCTGATATTGATGATGCGGCCCCAATGCGCTCCCCGGGCAATATGACGCCGCGCAAATTCCGCCATCATCAGGACTACTGCCCGGCTATTCACGGCGAAGTGCAGGTCGTGGTGGTGTGCTGTGATAGTGCTGGTGGGAAAGCCATCTGGAGCCAGCCCTCCTTCAGCATCGTGTGGCAAAAATGTGTCTTGTTCGCAGTGGTCGGCGTTATTGACGAGAATTTCTACCGGGCCAAAGAGTGCCTCGGCTCGCTCGAATAATCGGGTAATGGTGGCAGGATCGGCCAGATTGCCCTCAATGGCTTCTGCCTGTCCACCCTCGGCTCGGATTGAGGCTACCACGCTATCGGCATTGTTGTCGCGGCGCTGGTTATAGTAGACGATGCCTGGTGTCTCTTCGATGCGCTGCAGCTCTTCCTTCACTATACCTAGCGGTGGCATACGTAGATAATTGATCAACACAGCAACGCCCTGACGTGCCAGAGCCCGGGCTGCCGCCGCGCCTATGCCATGATTAGCGCCCGTAATAAGCGCAACTTTCCCCTGTAATCCTGGATTAATCATATGCTCTCTCTTTGCAATAGAATATCTTTTTCCTGGTTAGGATCATACCGTACGAATACTTTGATTGCTGTCAGTGTCTGCCGGACCAGATCTTCAAAAATGTTGCTTAGATTCTCTGCCGTTACATCATGCTCAAAGAGCTGTTCAAGGAGCTGCAACCGTCCGGGATCTCTCTGGAAGAACCAGCGTGCGTGCTTGCGATAATCCAGCCCATCGCTTGAGCCGACGATATGCAGCTCTTTCTCATGAAAAGCGGGTATCAGCGTGAGTGGCTCGATATTGCCATCGGCCAGGATGCATATCTGTCCTCCCTGCGCCATCATTGCTTGCAGCGCCTCAAAAGCTGCGTTGCGGCTGGAGCATTCAATACCCACCTGATAGCTATCCTTGGGCAGGGCCTCCATGCTCGATGCCGTCCGGCGGGCGCCAAATTGCCGGGCCATTTCCCGGCGCTTTTCCGCTGGCTCGATTACATCAATATACTGAATTCCCAACTCTTTGAGCAGAAAGACTGTGAGCAGGCCCATAGTTCCCGCGCCGCTAACAAGTACGGCCTCCTCGGCCTTCGGCCTCACCTTATGGATACCTTTAGCAGCGTCGCAGGAAAGGATTGCCAGCAGTGCTACCCGGTCTGTGATTTGATCTGGTACTGGCAGTGCCTTTTCCTCAGGTATAATAGCATGCGAGCGATGCCCATAGAAAGAGACGACCCGCTGCCCCATCTGGAGTTCGCTGACTGCCGCGCCGCGTTCGATAACGATGCCCAGGCTTTCATAGCCTGTCATGTAGGGATATGGGCGTGGTTTACTCGTGCGCGATATGCCGCGGTAGTGTGGCAGCTCCGTACCCATGCTGATAGCTCCGGCGCGTGTGCGCACCAGCACTTCGTTCTCGCCTGGAGTGGGTAACTTCTCTGCGATCCATTCAAGCCGCCGCGGCGCTGTCAGTACGAGCGAGCGTCGTGTAATAAATTGTCTTGTGCTCATGCGGTTCTATAACACCTGCTGAAGAATGCTCTCGCTGGTTTTGAAGTGCAACTTGGCCAGCCTGCTCAATGCCTCTACACCATATTTACTTACAATCGCCTGCCCGGTGCTCACGATTTCGGGATTAGAGGCGCCCTTGGGAAGGGTGAAGCCGAACTCCTGCTCCAGTCCGGTGAGCTGTTTCACAAATTCGGCGCGCGCGACAATCGAGGCTGCTGCTACCGCGATATCGTCTTCGGCTCGTGGTCGCTGCTCAACCTTCAGCATGCAGCCCTGGCGCTCCATCTCTCGCTCCACCAGTTCTCTGTCGGCAAACTGATCGACAACTGCCAGCTGGCATTCCACACGTTTGCATAGCATCGTAATGGCATGCGCGTGAGCCTGGGCCAGGAGCCGATTTAAATTGCCTATCTCGCTATAGAGCCGGTTATAGCGCTCCGGGCGATAGGTCACCAGCCAGCCCCGGCAGCACTGTTTAATCTCCTGTGCCAGGTTCGCGATCGCTTTATCACGCAAAAGCTTGCTATCGCGCACTCCCAGGTTGAGCAGGCGCTGTTCGCTCTGCGCATCGACAAAGACGGCTCCCACCACCAGCGGTCCAAAGTAATCGCCTTTGCCCGATTCATCGCTGCCGATCCTGGCGATGCCACGGATTGGAGGCACTGTCTCTGCTCGCAGGCCCTGCTGTGCTGCCTCTTCCTGTGATAGTTGCTGGCCGCTCCAGGTTTTAAGTATGCTCTGCAGGGTTCCCGGCTTCCCTTGGACAAGAATTTTACCCGTTGCGAAGATGTTGACTGGTATACGGCTGATCCCGTCGGTTACTTCTACCTGCTGGCCATGCGCGATGGCTTTCTCGTTGACAACAGACCAACCGTTCTCATCGATGAAAGCGCGTAGGGCCGCTAGCCTGGCTTCTAATTTGTTTTCTCCCATGTTCTTTCTCGTGGCCGCCTTGATCATACGATCTACTTTGCTATGATAGCACAAAACCAGAACCTTGCAGCTTTCGCCGTGCACCAGGCTGCTACGGTAATAAGGTGTGCTTTTCTCGCGTGAGCCTGGGCAGGCTGGTTGACGCCTCCCCATGGGATATGGCACTATGGAGCGAGCAAACTGGTCTATACCACAATGCTTTTTAGATTACTCGCTGGCTTTCATCGCATCCATACCATAGTGGTGAACGAAGCATATTGACGCAAGAGATAGGGGGAGGTCGAGCAATCTATGCAAGAATATACGCAGGGTATGAGCCTGGAGGAGCAGATTGGGCAGGTTATCAGCGTTGGTTTTCATGGGCTGGCACCGACGCCGGAAATTATTGATCTGATCCAGAAGCATTTTGTTGGGAATGTCATATTGTTCACGCGCAATATTCACAGCCCGCAGCAGGTGAGCGAACTGACTCAGACGTTGCAGAGGATCGCCAGAGATGCGGGACATCGCCATCCCTTGCTTATCTCTGTGGATCAGGAGAATGGTATGGTTCGGCGTCTGGAAGAGGGCGTGCCAGCGTTTCCCGGCAATATGGCCTTGAGCGCGATTGATGATGAGCAGCTTGTGTACGAGGTCGCGCGGGCTACGGGGCACAATCTGTATGTATTGGGCATTAACACTAACCTGGCTCCCGTTCTAGATATCAATAGCAATCCGAATAATCCTGCTATTGGCGTGCGATCTTTTGGCGAAGATCCACAGCAGGTCGCGCGCTTTGCTGCTGCCGCTGTGAAGGGGTATCGCGCATCTGGTATTGTAGCCGCGCTTAAGCATTTTCCTGGGCATGGCGATACCCCCGCGGACCCGCATCTCTCGCTGCCGGTTATTCCCCGCAGCCTGGAGCAGCTGGAAGAACTGGAACTGGTCCCTTTTCGGGCTGGTATCGCTGCCGGGACCGAGAGCGTCATGGTCTCGCATATGTACATGCCGGGACTGATGCAGCAATCGATCCCCACCACCGTTTCGCGAGAAGTAGTCACCGATCTTTTGCGCAAGCGGCTTGGTTTTGAGGGGATGGTTACGACCGACTGCATGGAGATGAAGGCAGTCTCCGATACCATTGGAACTGAGCGTGCTGCGGTGATGGCCCTTCAGGCCGGGGTTGATATGGTGCTAATATCGCATAGCTACTCACGACAGATAGGCAGTATTGAGGCCATTAAAGCCGCGATTGCTGATGGGGGGCTCTCTCCTGAAGTGGTGCGGCTGGCGGCGGAACATGTATTGAGGTTGAAAGCACGGCGGCTCTCATGGGATGCACTCACCCACCCGCTGGGACAGGAGGAGATGCAGGCTCATCGCGAGCTTGGTGAGAGAGCTTACGCGCTCTCAACGACGCTGGTCAGAAACGACGAGGGGCTGCTGCCGCTGCATGTGCGACCAGATCAGCGTGTCCTGCTTGTCTTTCCCCGGCCTCAGGCATATACGCTGGCTGTTGACAAATTTATGCCCTATGATGTGTTCGAGGAGAGCGTGAGGAGGCGCGTGTCTCAGGTGACAGCGCTCACAATTCACGAGACGGCGTCGCAAGAGGAATACGCACAGCTAGACCAGGCGGTGCGCGAGGCAGATCTGGTTATCACCGTCACCCTTAACGCGAGTATTGATCCACGGCAGGCAGAAATTTTTCAGCGTGTGTTGAGCGCGGGGCGTCAGACCATCGGGGTGGCGGTGTATAATCCCTATGACCTGCTGGCCTTCCCGCAGCTTCAAAGCTACCTGGTTACCTATGAATGCACTACACCTGCTCTGGAGGCAGCAATCCGCGTCCTCTTTGGTGAGGTGGTGGCGCAGGGCAGATTACCGGTGAGCCTACCGGGGCTGTATGAGCGTGGTCATAGGGCGCGATAGGGATGCAGGAGGATGCCCTCCTGCACCTCCCGGGTTTAAAATGTGACGGGCAGGTTATTCACGCCCATGATCAGCATTCCAGGTCGCCAGACCAGGTCCTGTGGGTCGATGGCCAGGTTCAGGTGAGGCATGCGGCGTAGAAGCGTGCCAATGGCGATCTGCCCTTCCAGGCGTGCCAGTGGGGCTCCAAGGCAGAAATGAATGCCTTTGCCAAAGGCCAGGTGATGGTTCTCCTCGCGGGTGATATCCAGGCCTTCGGCATCGGCGAATCTCTGGTCGTCGCGGTTGGCCGAGGCCAGCAGGACGAGTACCTGGTCTCCACGCCGGAGGAGCTGGCCGCCCATCTCAACATCTTCACTCAACCAGCGCTGTGTAGCCGTGATCAGCGGTCCCTGGTAGCGCAAGAACTCCTCAACCGCGCTTTTGATAAGCGAAGGGTCTTGTTTGAGCTTCTCTAGCTGGTCTGGATACTGCAACAGCGCGAGAACGCCGTTGCCTATTAGATTGACGGTCGTCTCGTGCCCCGCGACAAGCAAGAGAAACACCATGGCGATCAGCTCTTCTTCTGTGAGCTTTTCTCCTTCGGCCTCAGTGCGTATCAGTTTGCTTAGCAGGTCTTCAGAGGGCTGCTTACTCTTCTGCGCGATCAGGTCGCTCAGATAGTTTCTGAATTCGCGCAGGCTCTCACGCAGGTCTTGGAAAGCTTCGAAATTGCCAGACGCCTCAACGACCTGGTTCGACCAGGTGCGAAATCTCATGCGGTCAACGGTGGGGACGCCCAGCATCTCTGTGATTACCATCATGGGTAGGGGGAAGGCGAACTCACCGATCAGTTCCATCTCGCCGCGCTCCTGGACCGCGTCGAGCAATTCGTCTGTAATAGCCTGAATGCGTTCGCGCCACTGCTCAACCAGGCGTGGGGTGAAGGAGAGATTTACCAGTGAGCGGAGCCGTGTGTGATCAGGTGGATCAAAATTGAGCATATGGTGGCTGAGGAACGCATTGCCCGACTGCTGCTGTTGTTGTGGGTCTGGCTGAACCCAGGGAAATTTCTGACTGAGTTCTTCGGGTGAGAGGGCATTGCGCACATTTTTCACGAAGCGTTGATCTTTTAAGACGGTGTCAACATCTTCGTAGCGGCTGATAATCCAGGCTGGACGGTCACCCTGCATATTGATCTGATAGACCGGGGCATTCGTGCGTAGCCAGGAAAAGGCAGGGTATGGATTAGCTTTAAAAGCTGGTGATATGAGATTGAAATCCACTGGAGGTACTCCATGTAAAACTAATCGCCGTGCCATTGAAACTAAGCGCCGCGCCATATAAAATGAAGCGCCGCGCTATGTAAAGCTAAGCGCTGTGTCAAATGATTCTACAGCTGTCGATTACCTTGACAACTGTACCTGTTCCTACTATAGTTCAGGGAGTAGCCAGGGTCAAGAAACAAATCTAAGGGCAATGTAGGATAATCGACAGCAGCAGCGGCGAGTGTCTATGAACTCCGCGAAGAGTCCGCTTGATCTACGGGTGCGACGAACGCACAAATTATTGTGGGAAGCGCTTATGTCTCTGATGACTGAGCGCGATTTCGAGTCGATCACCGTGACCGATATTTGCGAGCGTGCTATGGTGCATCGCACGACCTTCTATAAGCATTTCGAAGATAAATACGATCTGCTTTTACAGGGCATGCAAGATATGCATGACTCGATCATCGAAGAGATGGACGCATCGGTGGGGACGGCTCCCGAGAGTGATGCTGTGCTGCGTATGAGAAGGGTCTTTGAGCATGTCAGCAGGCATGAGCGCTTTTATCGTTTAATGCTCTGCGGCGATGGGGTTGGCAAATTTCATACGCTGCTGCGCACCTATCTGGCAGATCGCATTGAGACACACCTTCAGCATGAAGATCAGGAGCGTCCGATGCCGGACGCGATTCTGGCGCAGATGCGAGCGGGGATGCTCATCAGCGTCATTGCCTGGTGGCTGGAAAATGATTGTCCCTACACGCCTGCCCAGATGGCACAGTATATGGTTGCTGAGGACGAATGGTAGGCTGAGAACAGGGATGTTGAGAGAGGCAGCAGAAAAAAGCTGCTAGCCGGGTTCTGGTTGGTAGTTCATCTCTCCCGCGCGAATGGCCACATGGAGGCGGTTCTCAAATGGTGCCAGGGGACAGACCCAACGATCGTTGTATGCGCACGATGGATTATAGGCGTAATTGAAGTCGAGGGTGATGCGTCCCCAGCCCATCTCGCCAGGAGCTGGTAGGGGGTCGCTTCCCTTGATAGTGTCAAACAGATAGCGTCCCCCTCCGTAACTTTCCGTGGGGCAGGTTGTGTCACGGAAAGGAAGGAACAGTCCACCACCATAGAGGTCAAGCCAGTATAGCGAGAGCGTCGCGTGTTCGCCATCAATGTTGAAATGGATATGGCCAATCGTGAGCATGGTCAGGGATGCGCCCGCGCTCAACTGCACAGACTGGCGTGTCTGCTCGCCCGAAGTATCCACATCCACGACAAAGCGCATAGTGGGATTATAGGGAAAGTAGCGCAACCCACGGAAATGGCGACGCTGCGCCTCATCGAGCGCGGATTGAGGGTGATGCGCAAACAGGTCATCCTTTCCCGCACGGAAACGTCGCAGTACCGTTTCGGCATCCTCACCCGCGACAAGGGCCTGTGTGCGCTCTCGGTAGAGGGCGGCCACTCGAAGGCGATAGTCGTACAACTCCAGGTATTCAGACATCGGGAATGGTTCCTTTCTCTCCTTGACAAACTAAAGAACGACCATCCATTATATCTCTATTAGAGAAGAACAGACAGCAAGCCCGTCCTGGGCGGTCTTACACCATGCTCACGCACAAAGCAAGCCATTCACAAGAGATGTTCTCTGTTGATTCCAGGGTGGGTAGATCTCTTCTAGAGAAGGATTGGTTACAGTGCAAAAAGCTTTTCGTTTTGGGGTTGTTGCTGGTGGTCATGTATCAGGTTCAGCGTGGATTGCTCTCGCGCAACGCATAGAGAAACTGGGTTACTCATCTCTCCAGGTCCCAGATGTTCTGGGGACGCCGCTGTCGACGATCACCGCACTCACTGCGGCTGCGAGCGTTACCACGAAGCTGCGGGTTGGAAGCTTCGTTTTTGTCAATGATTACCGGCATCCAGCCCTGCTTGCCAGGGAGATAGCGTCGTTGGATCGGCTCTCCGATGGTCGTGTAGAGCTGGGGCTGGGCGCGGGCAACTGGCCGAACGACTTCCAGCAACTTGGCATTCCCTTTGACCGGGCAGGCGTACGCGTCTCTCGCTTTGCGGAAGGGTTGTCCATCATAAAGCAGTTCTTTACCAGCGAAACAGTCAATTTCTCTGGTAAATACTATACGGCGGAGGCGCTGCGACCTGTTCCCAGGCCAGTACAGCAACCACATCCGCCCATTCTTATTGGAAGTGGAGGTCGTCGTATGTTGACGCTTGCCGCGCGCGAAGCCGATATCATCATGCCAGCGCCCGCGCAGGATGCCTCATTAGAGGAGAAGATTGGCTGGATACGAGAGGCTGCGGGAGAGCGCTTTGAGCACCTGGAGCTCAGCCAAGCTGCTTTTGGTATTGACTTGACTGACAGCCCTGTTGCTGCTCCTCCGCCCTCTCAGGGTGGGATACCGGTACAACCGCGCCCAATGACTACAGAACAGGCGGTCGCGTATCTGGTAGAGCAACGTGAACGTCTGGGTATCTCGTATATTCAGATTCAGGAAAGGCAGATAGAGAACTTTGTTCCAGTGCTTGCCCGCCTTAACGGCAAGTAGGCATGGTTGAAGCAGAGCGGGGCAGTCTATGCGAAGCTATTACCGGGGAAAACGCGCGGTGTGCTACAATCAGACATGGAAGCGTTTCTCTGAGAAGACGCTCGCAATGACGTGCTCCACGATTGATTTCAAGCAGCTTCAGGGCGATGCTGGAGCGCGAGAAGGCCCGCTGCGTGTTCTGGATGTGGCATGTGGGACGGGGCTGTTGTTGCAGTCGCTGGTCTCCCATCTTCCCCATGTCGAGCTCTATGGCGTTGACGAGAGCCAGGAGATGCTTGATCAAGCGCGCTTGCTGCT
>JAFMRP010000881.1 GCA_017354095.1 Ktedonobacteraceae bacterium | reverse complement strand
TTCCCGGTCATGTTTCCCTGTTTTTGCTGCTTTACTTCGTTCTACACAGAAGAAACATCTGATAGGTTCTAAAAGAGAGAACTTATCTTATTGACAAGTAGAACACTAGAAAGCAACAGATTAAGCACATGATCACACGAGCAAAGGCAGGGAAGCTACGGGCGGACGTGGCGGTACAAACTGCCAGATCCAGCGGCGGGTCCATCTGGCAGGAGGCGCTTCTCCCTTATATCATCTCACGTGTGGCACTTTTTGTTGTCGGGTTACTGGCCGCGCTCTATATTTTGCCATTACTCAAGAGCAATTCAGTTCTGCCCTCAATTGCCAACACACATTTTCCCGATGCGATCTGGTTAATGTGGAATCGCTTTGACGGTGGTTTTTATATAGATATTGCGAGACATGGCTACTGGACAGCCGAAACGCTCCAGGCTTCTTCAAACTGGATATTTCTGCCACTGTATCCCCTGCTCATCTATCCTCTGGGGCATCTTTGGGGTGGAAGCATTGCGGCTTTTGATATTGCTGGCATAATTATCGCTAATGCCGCGGGATTGGTAGCGGTTATCTATCTCTACCGATTAGTGAGGCGAGAGTTTCATGCGCGTATCGCCTATCGTACGGTAATCTACTTAATCCTCTTCCCGACGAGCTTCTATCTCTCAGCAACTTATCCCGAATCGCTATTTTTAGTCTGTGCGCTGGCCTGTATCTACTATGCGCGGGAGAAGCGCTGGTGGCTGGCGGGGCTCTGCGGTGCGCTTGCCTCGCTGGCGCGTATCCAGGGTTTTCTGCTTGTATTCCCTATCGCCTGGGAATACTGGCAGGTTTTGAGCGATCGTTACGCGCCGTTGCCTGATATGAGCAAGATGACCCTTTCCCAGAAAGTCTCTCCCTGGCTGCATTCGCGCCTGTCCGGGCTATGGCGGGCAGCCAGGAGGCTGCGTAACTGGCTGAATGTAGGGGCAATTATGCTCATTCCCGGCGGCCTGGTGCCGTTTTTCATCTACTCACAGATTCTGACGGGCGATCCTCTGGCTACGATTCATAATCACTACGCGGGTTGGGGGCGGCACTTTGAATATCCCTGGACGCTTCTCTTGAGGGAACTCACGCATCCACAAACACCTGACGCACTCAACTGGAATTTCTGGCTGCTGAACATCATTATCATTGTTGCCTTCCTCGGCTTCACACTCTGGTCATGGCGCAGATTGTCGATGACCTACACCATCTACGCGATGGCGATGGTGGGGATGCCACTTGCGACCGCCAGCATTAACAGCATCAGTCGTTACTATCTCGTCGTTTTTCCGGCTTTTATCCTGCTGGCACTGTGGAGCGACCGTCGAGAGCAACCTTCGCGCCACTTCCAGATAGTGACACTTTTCGCAGCCCTGCAAGCGATTCTTATGCTCTTTTACGTGCTGGGTTTGCCATTAATTGCCTGAGCCTAAAGGGAAGCTTGTGATATACTGAGTCAATGATTCTCACCGCGTCGCGGCGCAGCGTGGTTGAATATCGATTGGAGGAAATGGCGTGAGTACTGAAGCACGGCAGGGCACACCACAGTTTCCCCAGATGAACGGCGATTTCATGTCATCAACGCATACAGCTATTGACAGCGCGATTCAAACGCTCCAACAGCATAAGAACGAGTGGGTAAAGATTTCTGTTAGCCAGCGTATCACGCTTCTTGAGCAGTTGTTGAAAAAATTCATGGCGATTACATCACGCTGGGTGGCTGCAAGCCTGCAGGCCAAAGGGATCAATCCAGCATTGGAGGGCGAGGAATGGATGGCGGGAACGTGGCCAGTCGTCAGAAATGTGCGCCTCCTGCGCCAATCGCTGGTTGATATCGAGACTTACGGGCGGCCCAGGATTCCCGGTCCGATTGCGACACGACCCAATGGTCAGGTGGCCGCGAGAGTTTTCCCCCAGAGCGCCTATGACAGTGTCTTTTTTACGGGGGTAACCGCCGAAATCTGGATGGAGCCGGGCGTACAGGAAGAAACGCTGCCTCAAACGCAGGCACGCATCTACCAGGGTATAGAGCATGACGGCAGAGTCGCGCTGGTGCTGGGAGCTGGTAATGTTGCCAGCATCGGGCCGATGGATATTCTGTATAAACTGTTCGTCGAAGACATGGTTGTGCTCTACAAAGCGAACCCGGTCAATGCCTATCTCAGTCCATTGATTGAAGAGGCCTTCCAGCCACTACTCAAAGCTGGCTATTTACGGGTGGTTTATGGAGGAGTGGGCGAGGGAGCCTATATGTGCAGCCATCCCGGCATCGATGAGATTCATATCACCGGCTCCGACAAAACCTTCGACGCGATTGTCTTTGGCAGCGGGCCAGAAGGGGCAGAGCGCAAGGCAAATAATCGGCCAGTGCTCAACAAGCGCATCACTGGCGAGCTAGGCAACGTCAGCCCGGTCATTATCGTGCCGGGTCATTGGAGCAAGAGCGACCTGGCCTATCAGGCCGAGCACCTGGCGAGTATGCTGGTCAACAATGCCGGATTCAACTGTAACGCCACGCGCATCATAATCACACACAACCAGTGGGAGCAGCGGGAAGAGCTGCTGGAGATGGTACGCGGAGTGCTGGCCCGTGTTCCAACGCGCAAAGCCTATTATCCAGGGGCCCAGCAACGTTTTCAGCGTTTCCTGGATGTCCATCCAAACGCTGAGCGCTTCGGCACTGCCGGAGATGGCGAGCTGCCCTGGACACTGATAGCCGGGGTTGACCCACAGCAGAAAGACGACATTTGCTTCACCACCGAGGCATTCTGCGGGCTCTTTGCCGAAACCGCCCTGGACGCAGCGAGTCCACAGGATTATATTGGGCAAGCCGTCCATTTTTGTAACGAGCAGCTCTGGGGTTCACTCAACGCCACCATTCTTATTCATCCCCAGTCGCTTAAAGCACCAGGAGTGGAAGGTGCATTTGAGCGCGCACTCAGCGATCTGCGTTACGGCACCATCGGTATCAACTATTGGGCCGCAGCGGCATTCACCATCGGCGTCACGCCCTGGGGCGCCTTCCCGGGGCATCCCATTAACGATATCCAATCGGGCACAGGCATGGTACATAATACGTTCATGTTTGAGCAGCCACAAAAAACCATCCTGCGGGCACCATTCCGCAGCCAGCCCACGCCGCCCTGGTTCGCGCTACGCAGCAAAACCGCCACGAGCACCTTCCCCAAGCTAACCGCATTTGAGGCCAGGCCCTCACTC
>JAFMRP010000880.1 GCA_017354095.1 Ktedonobacteraceae bacterium | reverse complement strand
GCCGGCACTTTGCCATACGCTCCCATCCAGCCAACCACCGTGTCGGCCTGATTATAGACAACCTGAGTAGGCAGGCTCACCGATTGTATATCAGATGCACCCAGCAGGTAAGGATACTGCTCTCCTGGAGGATTGACAATGGTGATGTTCTGCTTCTCCGTATGCTTTAATAGCGCGCCGGATGGCCATACCTGATTCGCCTTGAGCGGGAGTTGATCGGAAGGGGTGCCGCGCCAGCCCTGCTGAGTATAGGTCTCGTAGCTCAATAGTTGCAAAAACTGCGATCCATCACCGTCGGTCTGATAGGTAAAAACGAGCTCGTTATTGAGATTGGGATTGCCGCCCAGGGTGAGCGTGTCGCGGAAATTACCGTGATTGCTGGGATTGCCAGCGCCATTGAGTGAGATAGCGCGGTTCCACACATTTTGCAGCTGGATCACCGGATTGGCATCCAGGTTCCAGATCTGCGAGACGGTGGGATCCAAGTAGCCAGAAGGCAAGAGCCACGAGAATACCAGGATGCCAACAGATATGAGCGATCCTCCCTGCATCACATCCCAGCTCAGCTCATCAGAATAGCGTAGTCCCTGGCGGCGCCAGCGCTTGAGCGACTCGTGGAGGTTGAAGCGCAGCAGCAGGAGCAGTGCAGCCACCAGGAAAATGATCAGGAAGAGAATGAAGCCATTATCCAGGTTGCTGAGATTGATCAGCAGCACGACGCCGTTGGCTCCAATCAGCAGCCAGGGGCTGCGCATACGATAGAGCAGCCAGGCACTGGTATAGGCCAGGATATATCCGAGCCCAAGGATCATAAAGAGGAAGATCGAGTCATCTTCGCTGGTACCGTTGTTCACCAGTATGGCGAACCAGCGGTCGAGATTCTGCCAGAGTTGCACGACATTGCCATCGGCAAACGCTCCTGCCGTCTGCCAGTAGGCCAGCAGCAGGCCGATGATCAGCACGCCCGCATGTACGAGCAGGCCTGGGAAGCGTTTCTGTTTGGCGGCCAGCACGCCTACGACCAATCCAATGAGGGTCGTCAGGGAGAGCACATTGAGGTGGTCTACCCAGCGGGCGGCCTGTACCGACCAGATGGTGCTATAGACGACGGTAGCCAGCAGAAAGAGTGAGAACCAGCCTTCTTCTATACGTAGATGTATCTCCAGGGGTCTGCGGTTACGAGCATTCCCACTATCAGAGTTGGGAGATGAGCCATCATTGATTAATTTAGCCAGGCGTTCGACCGTTGCCTCGCTCATTGTTCACCTCCGTAGTGAATAACGCACGTTGGGGCCTTCCTCCAGTATCTGGGCCAGGGGGTCCCCTCGTTTGATACGCATTACAGGAACGCCAGCACCTTCCAATAGTGCTAAAGCATCCTCATCGGGAGGCTGGTTGGCAAAAGAAGCAGCATTTAAACCAATGACTGCCACCTGTACGCCACGCCGTTGTAAATGGCGTATGCCCTCATGCCAATCACGCGAATTGGACGGTGTAATAATGATCGCAACGGTATTGCGGCCAAACTGAAAGGCATCGAGCGCGAGAGCTTCTTTCAGTTCGGGGCCTGAACCGGTTCGAACAACCGCTAGCAGTTCCAGAACGCGTTCAACCTGACGATCACCACGGTCCAGCGACAAGAACTCGCGCCGCTGGCCATTGATAATCAAACCTACTGAGAGATCCTGGCGCAATAGATAGGTGGCCACCGTCGCAGCAATGGTCACGCCATATTCTTCGGTGGAGTGCTCGCCCTCGCCCGCCTGGCTTGCATCGTGCAGATCCAGAAAAACCCAGGCATCCACGGCGGGATCGAGGTCAAACTCCTTTACCATTAGTTTATTATAATGTGCGCTCGACCGCCAGTGAATACGGTTGAGTGCGTCGCCACTCATATATTCGCGAATAGTGGTCGCGTTGGTGGTGGTTTGCAGGGCGCGGCGCGAACTGCGCCCACGTCCGGGTAGTCCTCCGGTAAACAGGGCGAAGCTGGCAATGGGCAGCACCTGGGGCAGAACAAGGAGTTCTCGTGATGGAGACAGGAGGATGCGGCGCCGGAACAGGCCGAAGGGATCGCCGCTCGTCGCACTGACCGGGCCCAGCTGGAAGCGACCGCGCATGCGGCAGACGCTACGCGCGCGCCACATCGCGCGTTTGCGGCCACCCATGCTGGCCACATAGCCCGCGCGATGATGGGGCAGCGTTGAGCCGTCAGCGATCTGCACCCAGAGTTTGGGTAGCACGCTGAGGTTGTCCAGCATCAAGCGTTCATCAAACGTTTCGCCCACCTGGACGCGGCTGCTGGTTACCGCCCGGTGGAAGACCAGCTTATACAGGCTATAGCGTGCCCACAGCCACGAGAGCACAAACAGGGACAGCAGCACGTATGTTAATACGTAGAGATCTTTCCAGCCGCTGCTGAACGAGAAGAAGGCCAGGACGATAATCAGCAATATTGCCTGCCAGGGCCGCATAAGTTAGCGCCCCTTTCCGCCACCAACCCACGCATTTGGCACCGCGACATTCTGCAGGATCTCTTCCAGCACGTCGGCTGAAGTGATCGACCGCACGCGTGCTGCCGGGGTGACAATGATACGGTGTGCCAGGGTGGGCTGTACCAACAACTTGATATCGTCGGGGATGACGTAGCCGCGGCCCCGCATCGCGGCCAGGGCCTGAGCAGCCCGGAACATAGCCAGTGAGCCTCGTGGGCTGGCTCCCAGGTAGATATTGGGATGATTACGAGTCGCGTTCGCGATGGCGACGATATACTCACGGATGGATGGATCGACGTGGATATCGCGCACCTGCTGTTGAATATGCACCAGTTCCTCGGCTGTCATAATCTGTGCCAGGTCTTCCAGGGGATGATGGTGCTGATGGCTGTCCAGGATATTGACTTCGTCGGTGGCTTTGGGATAGCCAAGCTTGATATTCATCATAAAGCGGTCAAGCTGGGCTTCCGGTAGGGGGAAGGTGCCTTCGTATTCAATCGGGTTTTGTGTTGCCATGACCATGAAGGGTTCTGGGAGACGATAAGAGACACCATCGACGGTTACCTGTGACTCTTCCATGGCTTCCAGCAGCGCCGACTGGGTTTTGGGGGTAGCGCGATTGACCTCGTCAGCCAGGACGATCTGTGCCATGACGGGGCCTGGACGAAACTCGAAATTGGAGGTTTTCTGATTAAAGATAGAAGTGCCTGTGACATCGGTGGGCAGCAGGTCGGGTGTAAACTGGATTCGT
>JAFMRP010000879.1 GCA_017354095.1 Ktedonobacteraceae bacterium | reverse complement strand
ATCAAACGGTTAGGCTGGACGCGAAAAAAAGTCGATTGGGGCAACGGAGCGCAACGAAGAGGAACGGACTGCATGGCGAGCGAAGGCACGCACGCTTCCAACAGAAGATCTGGTCTTTATTGATGAGACCGGTTCTAATATTGCCTTGACACCCCTGTACGCCAGGGCACCAAGGGGCGAGCGAGCCAGAGGGAAGGTGCCGCGCAACCGCGGGAAAAATACCACGCTAATCGCGGCTCTTTCTCTGTCTGGCATGGGAGCTGCAATGATCCTGGAAGGATCAGCCGACACCATCGCCTTTGAGGTGTACATTGAACAGATTCTGGCTCCCAGCCTCCAGACTGGGCAAATTGTGGTCATGGACAATCTCCAAGCGCACAAGAGCGAACGGATTAAGCAGGTCATCGAAGCGAAAGGCTGCCAACTCCTCTTTTTACCAGGCTATTCTCCCGATCTCTCTCCTATCGAAGAAGCATTCTCCAAACTGAAAACCATCTTACGTCGCGCAGGAGCCAGAACACGCGAAGCCCTGGAAGAGGCTCTTACTCAGGCATTACTGACCATCACCGCTCAGGATGCGCAGGGTTGGTTTCAGCATTGCGGGTATCTTCTTCCTGAGTAGGAAAGGAAGAGGTAATATGGTTCAATCATTGAGCACACCGCTGTAACGCTACTTTGTTGACTCGGGAAGTCGCGCTGGATTTCAGACAGATATTCTGAACAATTTGAGCGCAAATCGTCACCATTTGATGGGCTTAAAACGAGTTACAATCCTGAGTCAACAAAGTAGCGGTAAGTGACACTGACTGTGCTCTCAGTCCTCCCTCTGAGCACAGGATCTCTCGTTGTTCGCTCTCTTCCCCTTCATACCATGCCGGTCTTTCCCTATCACCCGTTCCAACCATCCTGTTCGGGTGATGCTGATCCTCCGGTGGCACTCTATACTAGAGACATCGCCAGGGAGGACAAGTGCTACTTTTATCGATCGGCTCATCTTTCCCTGCTCGAGCGCTGCCCTGGTGCATGAAGCATGAACAAGAAGGAGCGTCATGAGCATCTATAACATTGTCCTGTTTGTGCATGTGATCGGAGCCATCGGCTACGCTCTCAGCATTGGTACTTGGCTCCTTATCCTGCTGGGATTCTGGCGAGCACGACGCATTGAGCAAGTACGAACCCTCATCTATCTCAATGACCTGTCAGGCCCTCTGGGTGCAGGCAGCGCCGTGTTGCTTCTGGCCGCCGGGCTCTATCTGGCACTCACAGCCTGGAGCCTGCTGACTGGCTGGATTCTGGTTGCGCTGATCAGCCTGCTCCTGATGGTCCCGACGAACGCTCTCCTTATTGCGCCGCGTAGACGTACTCTCGTCCAGCTAGCACGAGAAGAAGCGCCAGATGGGGAGATCTCTGAAGCTCTCAAGCAGCGCTTACACGATCCCGTCCTCTGGACTATGCCGCAGATGATAGCAGCCCTGTTGCTGGGCCTGATCTTTCTGATGACTACCAAGCCAGCTCTCGTAGGCTCTCTCCTCGTGATGATGGTCGCGTTGGTCCTCGGCGCGGCGTCAAGCATAACCGTTTCACGGCTGCAACGATCCCAAAGACAAGAGATGAGTGCTCAACGAGGGTATCACAAGGCAAACGCAGGGACGAAATGACCGTTGAGTGCTACGCCCCTCCCCTGCTGGGCACTACGTCTGGTCGTCATTCCTCCTTTCCTCATCGCCCGAAGCAACGATTCCAAAGGGATCATGACGAGGGGAAGCAGATCTGGACTACCACACGCAGATATTTACACGCACTGGCTTTCGAGGCGCGCTGAACAAGTATCGCACCAGAGATCTGGATTGGGAGGAATTGTCGAGATTGACGCATATCAGCGTGCAGCAGCCGGTGCTTTTCATTGGGGGAGAACACGACAGCACGATCCACTTCGCCAGTCTGGAGACCACAAAGGCATTGCCGAAGCTGCGCAAGGTCGTGATGCTTCCCGGCTGTGGACACTGGGCGCAGCAAGAGCGCCCGGCAGAAGTGAATGCTGAACTGTTGGCGTTCCTGCACCAGGAAGTCGGACGCTAAAAGCGCAACGAGCCATCTTTTTATGAGAGAAACCATGTGACGTTTTTTCTCCATCAGAAGGAGTTCAATTATGAACCGAGAACAAGCTGAACAAGAGGTGATGCAGCTTGCTGACGCCTGGATCGCTGCCGAATTACACGGCGATACTACTTTTCTTGAGCAAACACTGGCTGAGGACTTCATCGGAATCGGCCCCCTTGGCTTCCTGCTGACCAAGCAGGAGTGGCTCGGACGACATCGGAGCGGCGAAATGAAGTACACCGTTCACGCCCTGGACGAGATCAAGGTGCGTGGGTACGACGAGGCCGCCATCCTGGTCGGCCGTCTGACACAGCAGGCAACGTATCGAGGGAACCCCATGAACACGCACATGCGTACGACGCTGGTCTTTGTCCGAAAGGCGGAGCAATGGCATCTGGCGGGTCTGCATTTCTGTAATATCGGCCAGCCTCCGCCTTTCGCACGATCCTAAGTACTACAGCCCCACTGAGAGCGTGTTTTGCAGTGCCCACGTGATGCGCAACGAGATCACCATATTTTAGGCGAACAGAAAGAAGAAGGAATGGGAAAGGAGAACGAACATGAGAAAGCTCTGGGTGAAGGTGTGGATGACCCTGGATGGGGTCTTTGACGCGGACACGATGGATCACTGGTGGCCTCCAAAGGGTGAGGCTGCTGTGGATTATGCGAGGAGGATAGCGTACATTGCGGAAGAGTACGAGAAAGGCGATGTGTACCTGTTGGGACGGACCACCTATGAAATGCTCTGGCCGGGCTGGTCCACACAAACCGATACGCTTGGATCAATCCTGGGCCGCATGCAAAAATATGTGGTCTCGACGACGCTGGAAACCGCTCCCTGGAAAGAATCCACCATCATCAGAGCAAATGTGGTGGAAGCCATCACCAAACTGAAACAGCAGCCAGGCAAAGACATCATTATCGATGGCAGTGCCACGCTGGTCCACTCGCTGATGGGAACGGATCTGATCGATGAGTATCGGTTCTTAGTGGTGCCCTACCTCATGGGAAGAGGAAGGCGGTTCTTCCCAGAGGGGACGCCACAGACTGCGCTGCGGCTTGTGAGCAGCAAGATGCTCAGTGGCGGGACCCTTGCTCTGATCTACCAGCCAGACAAAAACTAACCGCTTGGTGCGGGCAGCACTTGCT
>JAFMRP010000878.1 GCA_017354095.1 Ktedonobacteraceae bacterium | reverse complement strand
TCTGCGATGTGCTGGCGTACCTGCATTCGCGCCAGCCGGCGGTGATCTTTCGCGATCTGAAGCCGGCGAATGTGATTTTGACGGATAGTGGGCGGATCTATCTGATCGATTTTGGGATCGCGCGGCGTTTCCGGGCGGGGCAGTTGAAAGACACGCTGCCGTTCGGCTCACCGGGCTATGCAGCGCCAGAGCAATATGGGCGGGCGCAGAGCTCCCCGCGCAGCGACATTTACAGCCTGGGCGTGATGCTGCACCAGCTGCTGACCGGGGATGATCCAAGCCAGACACCTTTTCACTTTGCAGCCATACGAACCAGGAATAGCGAGGTCTCGGAAGAGCTGGAAAAGCTGATATTAAGCATGGTGGAGACAAACGCCAGCGGGCGACCAGAGACCATTGAAGCTGTCAGAAGTGTGCTGCAACAGGCAGAGCAGACCTTTCGCTGGCGGCACGGTCTGCCGGCGAGTGTGCCTCCGGCGGGGCGTTCTGGCACGCCGATCCCCGCACTACCGTCCGTTCCTCCTGGCCCGGCCTCGTTCTACGCGGATGCGACGACGCCTGTCGTGGGTATGGGATCGATGCAGGTCCAGGCTCAGGTCCAGGTCCAGATGCAGAGCCCACATGTAGCGTATGCTCCACCACCATACCCCTACCGGCCACAGCCATTGCCGGCCCACGCCTTCGGGGCTCCGGCCTACCAGCGGCCTTACTACCAGCCGACCGCGGCAGCTTACGCCTTTGGAGCACGGATGCGCAATAACCATGCTATCGCAAGCCTGTCCCTGGCGCTGGCCGCCATCGTCGTTCCGCCATTGCTATTTATAGTTTCGACATTCGCGACCTTCTCCAACTACAGGTACTATTATTATCCTCTCTATGCCACTCCTGTTTTCTGGATCTGGATACTCACGGCCATCTCAGCGCTGCTGCTGCCCCTGCTGGCGGTTATCTATGGCCATCTCGGTCAGGCGCAGGCGAAGAGGATACCGCTGCTGTGGAACACCAGGGGCCTTGCGACCACGGGAGTCGTTCTGGGCTATGTCTTCATCTGTCTTTACGCTCTGCCAATCTGTTCCATTCTGGGCCTGGTAATGAGCGCGATTGGACGTTACTAGTAAGGATCAGGGAAACTGGGGGCAAGATTCGTGGAACTGGCGCAGCAGTTTCTCGATGTCCAGCGTGGGCTGGTGCATGGCGGTGGGAGTCGTCAGGTTCAGCGTTAGAATCTTGCCGTTCAGCTCGCGCAGGGCACGCTCGTATTCGGCGGCGGCCTTATTCACGGTGTCATTGAAGGCGCGCTGCTCGCTGACGAGCGGTGGTACGCGGCGTGAGCGCAGCTGCTGCCCACGATGTATCACGCGCGCGATCTTTACTTCAGCCTGTTCGCGCAGGGCACGAATCTCTTTCAGGAGTTCTATCTGAGGAGGGGCATAGCCGTTGCTTTTGAGGACATGATACGCCATTGACATATCGCCGGCTCCATGATCGTCCTCAAGGTTAAGAGGCTTGCCTGTCCCCTCAAGGTTTGAGAACTCGCCGCGCTCCTGGGCTTCCAGGATGATCTCTTCGATATAGTCGGAGAAGTTCCGGCCATTCCGGCGGCGCGGTCGTTCCTGAGCTTCTTCGGTCGCTTTTTGCAGTTTGTTGGGGTCTTTGCGATAGTCCACAAAATCCATAAGCAACTTGCCTTTCGTGATAGAGTGTTTCGAGGGCGTTTGGAAATGCTCTGCTCATCTGAGTTCCGAAGCGCCCTCTAAAAAGTAGCAAATTACATTCCGCCACCCTGTAAAGCTGGTCGCGCGGTGGCACGCATGCGTTTTAGTAATCTATTTTCTACTTTTGCCGCATGGGGATGTGTGCCCCCGTTTTCTTTTACTGCTTGCTGCCATTGATTGAATCGTTTTGTTTTTGTATCGATATCGTGCAATTCAGTACAGTCAATGCTGTCTGTGTTCAAGTCAATCGTAATGGTATCGCCGTTTTCTACGAGCGCGATTGGCCCTCCGAGATAGGCTTCTGGCGTAACGTGGCCGATGACAAGACCCACTGAGCCGCCAGAGAATCGGGCATCTGTCATCAAAGCAATAGTGATGTTTTTTTGTCTGCAAAGGGTTGTAATGCGGGATGTAGGGTCGAGCATTTCAGGCATACCCGGCGCGCCCTGCGGGCCAGCATAGCGGATGACAACCATGTCTTTATCCTGAAATATCTCTGGAGTATGTGTTAGCGCTTCAAGCACTGCTGCCTCACTATTAAATACCTGCGCTTTTCCGGTAAAGATGCCGTCTTTCATGCCACCCTCTACGCCTGCCACTTTAATCACTGCGCCACCTTCGGGAGCGAGGTTTCCGCTGAGCATCCGCAAACCACCAGTTGGTTTAAAGGGTTTTGCAACAGAATGGATAACTTCGCCATCAGGTGCTGATGGATTAAGACGGTTGATTTGTTCCTGCAGTGTCTCTCCTGTGCAGGTGATGCATGATCCATCCAAAAATCCCGCTTGTAACAGCTCTTTCACGATAACCGGCAGACCGCCTTTTTCTTCAATATCCACCATAGAATATGTTCCAAACGGCCGGGTATTAATCAGAACAGGAGTAATTCGGGAAAGTTCATTAAATTCTTGTTGCGTGATGACATCGTTCCAGAAATCCAATCCTGCGGCCCTGGCAATTTCCGGTGCATGTAGCACGACATTGGTTGACCCTCCCATGGCAATAGCAACGTTTATCGCGTTTCTTAAGGATGCTTTGGTAATAATATCTTTCGGGCGGATATTCTTCTTTGTCATCACCAACAGATATTCAACGAGTTCGTCAGGAAACTGTTGTATTCTTCGCGGGTCTTGTGAGGCAGGAGCGACCATATGCAGTGGTTCAATGCCAAGTGCGCCGAAAAACGACTGCATGGTATTATAAGTAAACATCCCGCCGCAACTGCCACATCCAGGACACGCATTCATGGCATACCGTGCTTTCTTTTCTCCGTCTGCATCTCCAGCAACTTGAAAACAGCTCACAAGGTCAATCCGTTCTTCTGTTTGGGGATCTATTCCCGGCTTGATAGAGCCGTCTGACATGATAATTGCAGGTTCATTATGTTCCAGTAGTGCTGCGAGAGTGCCGACAGGCGGCTTATCACAGGCTACCACTGCAATAATCCCTTTTGCTTCACTGCCACTGAGATGTAAGCACGCCGCATCATGGGTTACTTCCCTGCCGATCAGCGAAAAGCGCATCTGGCTTGTGC
>JAFMRP010000877.1 GCA_017354095.1 Ktedonobacteraceae bacterium | reverse complement strand
GCCCAGGCCGACGGTCGCTATCGTGCCCAGAACCAGCCAGAGCACGTTATTGCGCAAAACCAGCAGCAGGGCAGGATCGGTGAAGATCTGCACATAGTTTCTGAAGCCGACGACGTCGGTAGAGAGTTTGTTATAGAAGCTCAACTGGATTGTGTTGATTATAGGATAGATGAAAAAGAGGATTTCGAGAAACAGGGCGGGAGCTATCCAGATCCAGGCCGACCAGGAAATTTCTCGCAGCCGGCGTCGTCGTGGGGCGGCAGCTCGTTGCCGTTCTTCTACCATCGTTGCCATAGACACACATCCTTTCCCCATCGAGTATACACCCATATGTCACCCCAAAGGCAACCTCGAGGGGCAATACTGTTCAAATAGGTGGGCTTATCGAGCCGTCACACTGCCTGCCTGTTGACCTCACCCGACCCCAGTGCAGTGACCCACAGAGAGTGGGAGCCCGAAGGCCAATCCTGCCTCCGGCTGACCCCATCTCACCTGGGTGCAGTGACTCGCTTTAGCGAGAGCACGGTAGGTCAACCATGCATCAGAGGCACGCGGGCCAGCCTTCGGGCTCCCGCTAAAGCGGGCTGCTGCACTGGGTTTAGGTTGGGGTCAGCAGCAGACGGTCACTGCCCGTGCCTCCATGCTCAGCTTCTCCTTGTTTGAACAGTATTAGCCTCAAGGGTTTGCCCCTACGGGGACGAAAGGTCGCCTGTGAGGGTGGCCGGGTGTTACATTACATCACGTTTTTACGATTGGTAGGCTGATTTCGCTGACGATTCGAGCGAGCTGAGAATGCTATCCAGCTGATCGGGATGCTGAATATATTGCAGCAGGCCCTTCCAGTAGGCTGATTGCAGGGAAGACGGGACCAGGTCGCCCACGCTCAGTTCGACCGCTGTAGCAGCGCTCAGGACCTGGGCGGACTGGCGCGAGACATCGTCGGGATAATCGCTCAGGTTCACCGACTTATTGACCGCGGTTGAGCCGCCGCGCTTGACCCAGATGGTCTGCGCTTCGGCAGTGGCCAGGTACTGCATGTACTGGCGTGTGCCGTCGTTATCCTTCATCGCCACCACAATATCGGCGCCGCCGGTAATCGCGCCTTTGTACTGCGGGTTGATGGTTGGGAAGTTAAAGAAATTGTAATCGGTGCCGGGTTTGAGATTCTTGAACTGGCTGGTGATGAAGCCAGCGGCAAAGTCGCCCAGGTAGCACATATAGGCCTGCGGGGGCGAAGTGTAGGGCGCGTAGGTCGAGTTCTGGAAGTTGGTGGTCAGGATCGACTTCGGCGCGCCGTTGACGTAGTGATTGCCCTGCGCGATCTTGCCAAACATCTGGATGGCATCCTTGATGCTGGGGTCGGTCCAGGGAATCTCATGCTTGACCCATTTCAGGTACATGTCGTGGCCGTATTTGTTCATGTAGATCTCGGAGATCCAGTCGGCGGCGGGCCAGCCGCTGGAGGCCGCGCTCTCCACGCCCAGTGACCAGGGGTACTTGCCGGATTTGGCCAGTTTATCCGAGAGGGCGATCATCTCGTCCCACGTCTGGGGAACAGTGCCGCCGGCAGCCTCAAAGGTCTTGGGATTGTACCAGATGGTGGTTTTGCCGTTGGCCTTGGGCAGGACCGCGTAGAGCTTGCCCTTCCACGAGGCCAGGTCGATCCAGGCCTGGGAATAGTCCTGTTTATACTTGTTCATGTCGATGAAGCCGTCCAGGGGGACTACCTTGCCCTGATCGGCCATCGAGTGGAACAGGTCGAGGGTTGGCATGCCGCAGATGTCGGGCGGGTTGTTGCCTCTGACACGTGTATTGAGCACGGTTGGCAGGTCGCGTGTCGATTCGGGCTTCACCGTGATGCCCGTCTTCTGCTTGAAGGCGGCATTGATAGCATTGAAGGAGTCCAGTTCCGAGCCGCCATACTCGACCAGGACGTCGATGGAGGAGACCTTCTGCGGGGTGCCGCTGGTGGTGGGGCCGGTAGAGCCGCCAGGGCCGCCGCAGGCTGCCAGCAGCGCCGTGGCCGCGCTCAGGCTCAGCCCGGTAGCGGTGGCGCGCTGCAAGAACTCGCGGCGTGTGACCGTACTATGAACCGTGTACTCTTCAACCAGATTGTCCAGGTCTTGACGACGACGACGATCGAAGATAAACATAAAAAAACCTCCTTAGTGCGCATCGTGCGCGGGAAACAAAAAAAGCAGGAAAAATAGCATGTCGGGAGACATTACGATTTGCCTGATGGGGATGCCCAGATCTGCACCGTGTTGTCCCAACTGCCGGAAGCGATCTTCTGGCCATCGGGTGACCAGGTGACTGCGTCCACGGCTTCCTGGTGTCCCTTGTAGGTCAGGAGTGTTACGCCGCTCAGGGCGTCCCAGACCTGCACGGTATGGTCGAAGCTGGCGGAAGCGATCATTTTGCCATTGGGCGACCAGGTCAGGGCGCTGACCTCTGCGTGATGGCCGTTGTAGGTCTGTATGGGTAGTGTACTGGCGGTCCTGGTATCCCAGATTTGCACGGTATTACCGCGCTCGGCGGCGGCGAGATAGGGCCCTCCGGGCGACCATGCCAGGGCATTCACGACTTCCCCGATGTGAGGGTATAATTGTACGACATTTCCACTGGTTGCGTCCATGATATAGATATCGCTGCTGCCTCCGCCGGAGGCGATGTAGCGGCCATCGGGCGACCATGCCAGGGCGTTGACAAAGTCTTCCTCTTTATATACGGACTTCTGTCTACCATCGGAGACAGACCAGACCTGAACGGTATGGTCGAAGCTGCCGGAGGCGATGTAGCGGCCATCAGGCGACCAGGCCAGCGCGGCCACTCCCCACTGGTGTCCCGTATAGGTCATGAGCAGGGCGCAGGTCTGCGCGTCCCATACTTTGACCGTGTGATCCCAGCTGGCCGAAGCCACCATTCTGCTGTCGGGCGACCATGCAATAGCGCTCACGAAGTCGGAGTGTCCGGCTTTATCGCCGCTGCCATCGCAGGTCGCGATCTGGGCGCCGGAGCGAGCGTCCCACACCTGCGCCGTGTGGTCCCAGCTGGCGGAGGCGAGCATTTTGCCATTGGGCGACCAGGCCACGCCGCTCACAAAATCGCTGTGATGCGTGTAGGTGAACAGGGTTGTGCCCCACGGGTGGGCGGTGGTCGTGATCGTATAGTAGAGCCCGCTCAGCAGCAAAACGGCCAGCAGGAAGCTTGCCACCACGGCGAATGGCAGCAGCTTGCGCACGCGTGATTCG